>DASXJV010000093.1:0-9231 GCA_036497205.1 Bradyrhizobium sp. | reverse complement strand
CGGGGTCACCCGCTTGGGCCTAGTGGATCTGGATCATTTGCGTGCGATGCTGGAGAGCGGGCCCCCGGCGCTGGTCTCGGTGATGCTGGCCAACAACGAAACCGGCGCGGTGCAACCGATTGCGGAGGCGGCTGAGATCGTTCATTCCGCAAGAGGATTATTGCACGTCGATGCGATCCAGGCATTCGGGAAAAGATCTTTTGATATCAATATGATGAATGCCGATCTTGTGACGCTTTCTGCGCATAAGATCGGCGGCCCGAAGGGCGTGGGCGCCTTGGCGCTGGCCGAAGGGCTGCTCGGGTTTGAACCGCTGCTGCGCGGCGGCGGTCAGGAACTCGGGCACCGGGCGGGGACCGAAAATGTTGCGGGAATTGCGGGCTTCGGGGCAGCAGCCAAGGCCGCCATGGGCGCTCTGGAGCGCGACGCATTTCGTCTCGAAAACCTGCGGGATCGTCTTGAGAAGGGTTTGCGGCAAACCCCGGGCGCTATCGTGTTCTCCGACAACGCGCCGCGGCTGCCGAATACCACGCTGTTTACGGTTCCCGGGCTCAAGGCGGAGACCGCCGTGATCGGATTTGACCTCGCGGGCATCGCGGTATCCTCCGGTTCCGCGTGTTCGTCGGGCAAGGTGCAATCGTCGCACGTGCTGGAAGCCATGGGATTCGGCCCCAAACTCGCGCAGGGAGCGGTGCGGCTCAGTCTGGGCTGGTCCACGTCTGACGCGGACATTGATCGCTGCCTGGAGGCTTGGCGAAAGCTCGCCGAGACCCTACTTAAAGGGAGCGACGAAACACGGCTTGCAATGATTCTAAGCAGGTGATTTCGTCGGCGAAACATCGTAATAGTCTTTCGGAATTGATCCACCGCGGTCCTTGAAACCGCGAGCGGAGGATGGAATGGCGGCCGTACAAGAGACCGTCGATCGGGTTCGCCGGATCGACGTCGATCAATATCGATATGGGTTTGAGACCGTAATCGAGTCCGACAAGGCTCCAAGGGGCCTATCGGAAGATACTATCCGCTTCATTTCGGCGAAAAAGAACGAGCCGGCCTGGATGCTGGAATGGCGGATGGAGGCCTTTCGGCGCTGGCTGACCATGGCTGAGCCGAAATGGGCTCGCGTCAGCTATCCCAAGATCGATTACCAGGATCTCTATTACTACTCCGCCCCCAAGAAGAAGACGCTGGCCTCGCTCGACGAGGTCGATCCGGAAATCCTGAAGACCTACGAGAAGCTCGGCATTCCCCTGCGCGAAGTCGAGATGCTGGAAGGTGTGGTGCGCCCCGAAGGCGAGCGCCGCATCGCGGTCGATGCGGTGTTCGATTCAGTGTCGGTCGCAACGACCTTCCAGAAGGAGCTGAAGCAGGCCGGCGTGATCTTCATGCCGATCTCGGAGGCGATCCGCGAGCATCCCGATCTGGTGAAGAAGTATCTCGGCACCGTGGTGCCGACGTCCGACAATTTCTTCGCGACCTTGAACTCGGCGGTGTTTTCCGACGGCTCGTTCGTCTACGTGCCGCCGGGCGTGCGCTGCCCGATGGAACTGTCGACCTACTTCCGCATCAATGAGCGCAACACCGGCCAGTTCGAGCGCACGCTGATCATCGCCGACAAGGGTGCCTACGTCAGCTATCTCGAAGGCTGCACCGCGCCGCAGCGCGACGAAAACCAGTTGCACGCCGCCGTGGTCGAGCTGGTCACGCTTGATGATGCCGAGATCAAATATTCGACAGTGCAGAACTGGTACCCAGGAAATTCCGAAGGCAAGGGCGGCATCTACAATTTCGTCACCAAACGTGGCGATTGCCGCGGCAACAATTCGAAGATTTCGTGGACCCAGGTCGAGACCGGATCGGCGATCACCTGGAAATATCCGAGCTGCATCCTGCGCGGCGACAATTCGCGCGGCGAATTCTATTCCATCGCGATTTCGAACGGTCACCAGCAGGTCGATTCCGGCACCAAGATGCTGCATCTCGGCAAGAACACCACCAGCCGGATCATCTCGAAGGGCATCGCGGCCGGCGTTTCGCAGAACACCTATCGCGGCCTCGTTACCGCCCATCGCAAGGCGACCGGCGCGCGCAATTTCACCGCCTGCGACTCGCTCCTGATCGGCGACAAATGCGGCGCGCACACCGTGCCCTATATCGAGGCGAAGAACTCTTCCGCGCTGTTCGAGCACGAGGCGACCACGTCGAAAATTTCCGAGGACGTGCTGTTCTATTGCGTGCAGCGCGGGCTGTCGCAGGAGGAAGCCGTCGGCCTCGTGGTCAATGGTTTTGTGAAGGACGTGCTGCAGCAGCTGCCGATGGAATTCGCGGTTGAGGCACAGAAGCTGATCTCGATCTCGCTGGAAGGCAGCGTGGGTTAGGCGATGTCCATGAAAATCAGCCTCGACGAGAAGTTTGCGCTGTTCGCCGATCGTTGGCGGCCAAAGACGGTCGCGTCGTTGAACAACCAGGACGTCAAGCTGGTAAAGGTTCAGGGCGAATTTCCATGGCACAAGCACGACGCCGAGGATGAGTTTTTTCTGGTCTGGAAAGGAAAATTCCGCGTGGAATTTCGTGACCGGATTATCGATCTCGGACCCGGCGAGGCCGTCGTCGTGAAACGCGGCATTGAACATCGAACTGCCGCGGACGAAGAAGCGGAGATCATCATTTTCGAGCCGGCCGGCGTTCGCAATACCGGCGACGTCGTAGATCAGACCTATACAGCGCCGGAAGGCGTCCGGATTTAGCCGGCAGAAATACGCAGAACAGGGTTCAGACGAATGCCATTGTTAGAAGTCAAAGATTTGCAGGTTCGTGTCGAGGAGCGTGAAATTCTCCACGGGCTTTCGCTCACCGTGAACAAGGGCGAGGTGCACGCCATCATGGGGCCGAACGGCTCCGGGAAATCGACGCTGTCGCACATCATCGCCGGCAAGCCGGGCTACGAAGTCACCGGCGGCGAGATACTGTTCAACGGCGAAGACCTGCTCGAGATGTCCCCCGACGAGCGTTCCGCGAAGGGCGTATTCCTCGCGTTCCAGTATCCCGTGGAAATTCCCGGTGTCGCGACCATGACATTCCTGCGCACCGCGCTGAATGCGCAGCGCAAGGCGCGCGGCGAGAGCGAATTTTCCACGCCGGACTTTCTCAAGAAGGTGCGCACCGTCGCGGCAGGCCTCAATATTCCGCAGGACATGCTCCGCCGCGGCGTCAATGTCGGTTTCTCCGGTGGCGAGAAGAAACGCAACGAGATCCTGCAGATGGCGCTGTTCGAGCCGAGCCTGTGCATCCTCGACGAAATGGATTCCGGCCTCGACATCGACGCGATGCGGATCGCCGCCGACGGCGTCAATGCACTGCGCTCGCCGGATCGCGCGATGGTTGTAATCACGCATTATCAGCGGCTGTTGAATTACATCGTGCCGGATTTGGTGCACGTGATGTCGAAGGGCCGCGTGGTAAAGAGCGGCGACAAGGAACTGGCGCTGGAGCTCGAGGCTTCCGGCTACGCGCAGTTCGAAGACGCGGCCTGACGGCCCAGACGGATTTCACGATGAATCTTGCACTTGCAAAAACAGAGACTGGACGCGCGCTGAGCGATGCTTTCGCCGTCGCGCGGAACCGGCTGCCGGGCGCTGGCAAGGTCGCCGACGCGCGTCAGGGGGCGTTCGAGGCTTACGAGCGCGTTGGCCTGCCGCACCGGCGCATCGAGGAATGGAAATACACCGACCTGCGCGCGCTGATGCGCGAAGTGTTGCCGCTTGCGGCGGCACCGGATGCGGCGGCGCTAAAGCGCGCTGGCGCCGCTTTGAAGCTGCATGCCATCGAGGGCGTGCGCAGGCTGGTGCTGGTTGACGGGGTGTTCGCGCCGAAACTGTCCGACACCGGTAGTCTTGAAAAAGGACTTGGCATCCGCACGCTGCGCGAAGTGCTCGAAGCGGGCGATACCGCGCTCCATGCGCAATTGCTGGCGCCCGAAAACTCCGATTCCATGGTGGCGCTGAACAGCGCGATGATGACGGATGGCATCGTGATCGAGGTCGCCGATGCCGCCGCGCTCACGCAACCCTTGCATATCGTCCATATCGCCAGCGGCGCTGCGCCTTCGGCAATGTTCACGCGCTCGCTGTTGAATATCGGCAAGGCCGCAAGCGCGACACTGGTGGAAAGCTACATCGCAGCGGATGGGGCGAAAGCCTATCAGGCCCAAGACTCCCTGATCGTTGCAATCGGCGATGGCGCTCGGCTTGACCATGTGCGTTTGGTCGAAGACGGCCGCGAGGCCTTCAACATTTCCTCATCGGTGGTGACGCTGGGCGCCAACGCCCATTTCAACACCTTCGGCATGACCAGCGGATCCAATGTGAGCCGGTATCAGGCCATAATCGCATTTGCCGGTGAGGGTTCTCGCGTGGAGACCAACGGCGTCAATCTGCTCAATGGCCGCCAGCATGCCGACACCACGCTATTTCTGGATCATGCGGTGCCGAACTGCGCGAGCCGTGAAATCTTCCGCTCGGTGGTCGACGACCGCGGACATTCGGTATTTCAGGGCCGCATCATCGTCCGCCCGGACGCGCAGAAGACCGACGCCAAGATGATGACGCGGGCGCTGCTGTTGTCCGACGAGGCCGAAGCCGACAACAAGCCGGAACTGGAAATTTTCGCCGACGACGTCACCTGCGGCCATGGCGCGACCACCGGCGCGCTAGACGAAAGCCTGCTGTTTTACCTGCGGGCGCGCGGCCTTTCCGAGAAGCAGGCACAGGCGCTGCTGATCCAGGCGTTCGTCGGCGAAGCGATCGAGTCGATCGCCAATGACGCCTTGCGTGAACTCGCGATATCGGCCGCCGAGCGCTGGCTCGCGGCACGGGGATAGATTTGGATCCTCTTCCTGAGGACGCTGCGGAGCGGCCGTCTCGAAGGATGAGGGAAAGTAGATTGGGCTTCGTCCTTCGAGACGCGCGTAAGGGTGCGCTCCTCAGGACGAGGAAAAGTGAAGGCAGATATGACCCATCCGGCAGTCTCAAATGGTTCATATGACGTAGCCCGGGTGCGGGAAGACTTTCCCGCACTCTCGCTCAAGGTCTATGGCAAGCCGCTGGTCTATCTCGACAACGCCGCGTCGGCGCAAAAACCCAACGCGGTGCTCGACCGCATGACGGAAGCCTATAAGTCCGAATACGCCAACGTGCATCGCGGGCTGCATTACCTCGCCAATGCGGCGACGGAGGCCTACGAGGGCGGGCGCGCCAAGGTCGCGAAGTTTCTCAACGCGGAGCGCACCGAAGAGATCGTCTTTACCCGCAACGCTACAGAGGCGATCAACCTCGTGGCGTCGTCATGGGGCGAGCCGAACATCGCAGACGGTGACGAAATCGTAGTCTCGATCCTGGAGCACCATTCCAACATCGTGCCGTGGCACTTCCTGAGGGAACGTCATGGCGCCGTCATCAAGTGGGCGCCGGTAGATGACGAAGGCAATTTCCTGATCGACGAATTCGAAAAGCTGCTGTCGCCGCGCACCAGGCTGGTCGCGATCACGCAAATGTCGAATGCGCTCGGCACCATCGTGCCGGTCAAGGATGTGGTGAAGCTCGCCCACGCCCGCGGCATCCCGGTGCTGGTCGATGGCAGCCAGGCCGCCGTACACCTCGCAATCGACGTGCAGGATATCGACTGCGATTTCTACGTCTTCACTGGGCACAAACTCTACGGCCCAACCGGCATCGGCGTGCTCTACGCCAAGCACGAGCATCTGGTGGCGATGCGGCCTTACAACGGCGGCGGCGAGATGATCCGCGAGGTCGCGAAGGACTGGGTCACCTACGGCGATCCGCCGCACAAATTCGAGGCGGGGACGCCCGCGATCGTCGAGGCGGTGGGCCTGGGCGCAGCGATCGATTACGTCAATTCGATTGGCAAGGAACGTATCGCCGCCCATGAGCACGGGCTTTTGACCTACGCCCAGGAGCGCCTGCGCGAAATCAATTCGTTGCGCCTGATCGGCACCGCAAGTGGCAAGGGACCGGTGATCTCGTTCGAGATGAAGGGCGCGCATCCCCACGATGTCGCGACCGTAATCGACCGACAGGGGATCGCGGTGCGCGCCGGCACCCATTGCGTGATGCCTCTTTTAGAGCGGTTCAATGTTACAGCGACGTGCCGCGCCTCGTTCGGGATGTATAATACCAGAGAAGAAGTCGACCAGCTGGCACAGGCGCTGATCAAGGCGCGGGAACTGTTTTCATGACCGACACCGTCGAAGCCAAAGATCTCGAAGTCAAGACCATGAACATGGAAACCCAGTCGGCGCTGCCGCCGGAGGAGACCGAGCGGCTGGCCGGCGAAATCGTGGCCGCGCTGAAGACCGTGTTCGATCCGGAAATTCCGGCTGACATCTACGAGCTTGGCCTTATCTACAAGGTCGACATCAAGGACGACCGCACCGTGGACGTCGTGATGACGCTGACGACGCCGAACTGTCCGGCGGCGGGGGAGTTGCCGCAGATGGTGGAGAACGCGGTCGCCAGCGTTCCCGGCGTCGGCCTCGTCAACGTCAATCTCGTTTGGGAGCCGGCGTGGACGCCAGACAGGATGACCGACGAGGCGCGCCTCGTCCTTAATATGTGGTGAAGCGTTAGTGGATCAGGCTTAGCCTGGGACGGAACGGCAGCATTGATCTGCTGCGAGGACTGAATAGATGACTGAGATGACACCTGCTTCAACAACCCCTGTCTCCAAACCGAAGCCGCGGCCACGCCCGCAGGTGATGAAGCTGACTGACGCGGCGGCGCAGCGGATTGCTGAGCTGACCAAACGCGCCGAGTCCGAGATCGTCGGCTTGAGGGTCGGGATCAAGAACGGCGGCTGCGCCGGGCAATCCTATACGGTCGAATATGCCCACGATGTCCGCCCCTCAGACGAGGTCGTCGAGGACAAGGGCGTGAAGATCCTGGTCGATCCCAAGGCCGTGCTGTTTCTGCTGGGCACCGAGATGGACTACAAGGTCGACAAGATGTCGGCGCAGTTCATCTTCAACAATCCGAACCAGACCGGAGCCTGCGGCTGCGGCGAATCCGTGCAGCTGACCGCTGCGAAGGTGGATGGGTAGTATCGTGTCCCGCACGCACTTGGATGCAAGCGGACTCTCATGGACCGCGATTTCCTGATCGATTTGTTTTCCGATTTCGGTCCGGTGACGATCCGCCCGATGTTCTCTGGCTACGGCATTTCGGCCGACGGTATCAACTTTGCCATGGCGTTGCGAGCCGGTCTCTATTTCCGCGCGGACGATCAGACCATTCCCCAATTTGAGGCGGAGGGAACGAAGCCGTTTCAGTACCAAACCCGGGCCAGGACCGTGACGGTGGGCTCGTATTGGCAATTGCCGGCGCGGCTGCTTGACGATCCGGAGGAACTGACGGGATGGGCGAGGGCTGCCTTGGCGGCAGCGCAGCGTGCGGCTATCCGCAAGCGTCCCAAGGCACGCAACGCTCCACCCAGGAAAGCCGCGCCCAAGAAGCCGCTCGCAAAAAACTCGCCCGCAAAAAGGAAGGCTACTCCGCGAAATCGATCTCGTTAAAGGGATCGATCAACCTTCCTCATCCCCGATGTGCAATTGCACGTCCCGGATGCGCCTCTCAAGATTATCGCCGCCAAGCTAATGGAGGAGGATGAACGGCCCGTAGACGGGCTCTCAGCCAGGTTTCTCAGACGCGGGCGCGAATGGGTCGCAAAAGGAACGCCGGAAGATGCGAGTGATCGGCAGGCTCCGATGCAGGATCACGCAACGCCTGCGGTGCTTCGGCGCGGCCGATCGAAGGCGTACGCGGGGCAGGAGGGGCCGATGGAGGAGTGAACGCAGCCACCGGTGCCTGCGGCTGCGGGCTGGAATTGCGGCCACCGCCTGAGCGCCGGGGCTCGCGTTCGCGCCGCGGTTTGCGGCCCCCGCGGGAACCTTCGCGTGAACCTTCTCTAGCGCCCTCGCGCGCGCCGGGCTCGCGCGGTCGTCCTGCTTCGCCGGACGACGCTGCCTGACTTTCGTCCGACTGGGTCCGAGCGCCACCTTCGGCGTGGGGAATCGTCTGACCGATCAGCTTTTCAATTGCGACGATGGATTTTTGGTCGAGCTGTGTAACGATGGAGATCGCGGTGCCAGCGCGCCCAGCGCGTCCGGTTCGGCCGATGCGATGGACGTAGTCGTCGGCATGATGCGGCACGTCGAAATTGAAGACGTGACTGACCGCGGGAATATCGAGGCCGCGGGCCGCGACGTCGGAGGCTACCAGCAGCGGAATTTCACCCTTGCGGAATTGATCGAGTGCGGCGGTGCGGGCCGACTGATCCATGTCGCCATGCAGGGCGCCGACGCTGAAGCCGTGCTTCTGCAGGGATTTGTACAATAGCGCGACCTCGCGCTTGCGGTTGCAGAAGATAATTGCGTTCTGGAGATCCTTGGCGTCGCGCAGCAGGCGGCGCATTGTCTCCCGCTTCTCATGCGGCTCGCGGCCAACGCTGATCTGGAACTGGGCCACTCCCACGGCGGTGGTTGCCGGCCTGGAAACTTCGATCTTCTCGGGATTGTGCAGGAAGGTTTCGGTGATGCGGCGGATTTCGGGGGGCATGGTCGCCGTGAAGAACAACGTCTGCCGCGTAAATGGAATCATTTTGCAGATACGTTCGATGTCGGGAATGAAGCCCATGTCCAGCATGCGGTCGGCTTCGTCGATGACGAGCAATTCCACGCCCGTGAGCAGAAGTCCGCCGCGCTCGGTATGGTCGAGCAACCGGCCGGGCGTTGCGATCAAGACGTCGACGCCGCGCGTCAATTTGGTGTCCTGGTCCCCGAACGAAACCCCGCCGATCAGCAGCGCGACGTTGAGTTTCTGCCCCGCTCCGTATTTGTCGAAATTCTCCTTCACCTGGGCGGCGAGTTCGCGGGTCGGCTCGAGGATAAGGGTGCGGGGCATTCGGGCCCGGGCGCGGCCCTTTTCCAGCATGGTGAGCATGGGAAGGACGAAGGCAGCGGTTTTGCCGGTGCCGGTCTGGGCGATGCCGAGAACGTCTCGGCGGGCCAGAACATGGGGAATCGCCTGTTCCTGAATGGGGGTAGGGGTGGTGTAACCGGCGGCCGCGACGGCGGCGAGCACCTTATCGGACAAGCCGAGATGGGAAAAAGACATTGAGCCTCTGGTCGAAACCGCCGCTTGGAATCTCGGAAAAGACTGT
>DASXJV010000092.1:0-5541 GCA_036497205.1 Bradyrhizobium sp. | reverse complement strand
CTCGAAGGTGTTCAGCGTCATCGAGACCATTGTGTAATAACCGCACAGCCCGATGACTTCGACCAGCCCGCGCTCGCCAAGGATCTTCACGGCCTCGTCGTACAGCGCCTTGGTAAGTCCATGGCCTTCGTGCAGCGACTTGCTGACGTCGTAGATCATCTGGCCCTTCGGGTCATCGAAACGCGGCGTGCGGCGGTGCCGGATGTCTTCGATGATCTTGGGATCCATGCCGCCTTTGAGAGCGAGCCGCTTGTGGGCGTACCATTCGTAATGCGCGGTCCAATGCCGTGCGGTCACCAGGATCGCAATCTCGGACAGCTTCGCCGGAAACGATGTATCGAACCGCAGGAATGCGCCCAAGCGTGTGGCGTGCCGCGCCATCTCCGGGCTGTTGAGCCAGGCCATCATCGGCGGGGGTGGGGCGCCACGCTTGCCGGCGATCGATTCGTCGTAGGTTTGTTTCTGGTCCTCGTTCATTTCGCCAGGCGAAAGCAACTTCAGCCGCATCTCGGTTTCCTCTTGTTTTTCAATCGTTGCGACGTCCGTGACGCCGGCTCGCGCAGCACTATCATATCTCGCAACATGGAGGCACGTGCCAGAGATATATTGAATTCCGCAACGCCATGGCTAAGGTCGGTCCAAGTACGATGCGTCAATCGCCGGCCGACAGGTCCGGCCCAATGGAAACGCCACCGTGTCCGATCTGGAAAAGTTTCGCCGCGAAACCCGCGCCTGGCTGGAGGCCAATTGTCCGCCGGAGATGCGGCGGCCGATGGCGTCAGACGAAGAAACCTTCTGGGGCGGCCGCAACACCAAATTCTCCTCCGAGCCGCAGCGCGTCTGGTTCGAGCGGATGCGCGACAAGGGCTGGACCGTTCCGCACTGGCCGAAGGAATATGGCGGCGGCGGCCTCGATCCGGAAGAAGCCAAGATCGTACGCCAGGAGATGACGGCGCTTGGCGCGCGCCAGCCGTTGGTCTCCTTCGGCATTTCCATGCTCGGGCCGGCATTGCTGAAATACGGGACCGACGCGCAGAAGAAAGAGAATCTGCCGAAGATCGCCGCAGGCCTGATCCGCTGGTGCCAAGGCTATTCCGAGCCCAACGCCGGATCGGACCTCGCATCATTGCAGACCCGCGCCGAAAGCGACGGCGATGATTCATCATCAATGGCCAGAAGATATGGACGTCTTACGCCAACTACGCAGACTGGATTTTCTGCCTGGTGCGGACCGATGCGAGCGCCAAGAAGCATGACGGCATTAGTTTTATTCTTTTCGACATGGCTTCAAAGGGCGTCTCGACCAAACCCATTCTGTTGATTTCGGGTAGATCACCGTTCTGCGTGACTTTCTTCGACAATGTGCGTGTGCCGAAGGCCAATGTGGTCGGCGCGGTCAATCGCGGCTGGGATGTCGCGAAATATCTGCTGCAGCACGAACGCGCGATGATCTCCGGCATGGGCGAGCGCGGCGTTGGCCGGCCGCTCGACCAGGTCGCCGCCGACTCCGTAGGTACCGACGAGCAGGGCCGCCTGGAAGATCCGATGCTGCGCGGCCAGATCGCGACCTTCGAGATTGACGAGGCGGCGCTGGCCTGCGCTGCCGAACGCGCGGTCGATCTCGCCAAGGCCGGCCAGGCGCATCCGGCGTTTTCCTCGGCGATGAAATATTACGGCACCGAGCTGAACAAGCGCCGCTACGAGATTTTGATGTCCGCGGGCGGCATTGACGCGCTGGAATGGGAAAGCGAGCGCTCGAAAGGCGGCGCACGGCCGCGCGCCTGGCTGCGCACCAAGGCCAACTCAATCGAGGGCGGCACCTCTGAGGTGATGCTCGGAATCGTGGCAAAACGGATTCTCGACTTGCCGGGGGCTTGAGTCTCTCACCCGACATTCCGGGGCGCGCCAACGGGTCCGCGCAAAGCGCGGCCCGATGACAGGCTCCGCGCGAACCCGGAATCTCGAGATTCCCCGATGTGCAATTGCACATCTGAAGTCTGGTCCTTCGGACCATCCCGGAATGACGACCGCAAAGACACTTCGTTCGAAACACCTCTAAAGTGGAACCCTTCAATGGCACTCGTCCTTAGCGAAGAACAGTCGATGCTGCGCGACAGCGCGCGCGGGCTCATCGGCGACAAGGCACCGGTATCGCATCTGCGGCAGCTGCGCGATGCGAAGGGCGCGACCGGATTTTCCCGCGATTTGTGGCGGGCCTTCGCCGAATTGGGATTCTCCGGATTGCTGGTGCCCGAGAATTTCGGCGGCAGCGGGTTAGGCTGCGTCGAAGCCGGCGTGGTGATGGAGGAGATCGGCCGCACTCTGATGCCGTCGCCGTTTCTGTCGACGGCCGTGCTCGCGGCATCGGCCTTGTCGCGCGGCGGCAACGCCGCGCAAAAGTCCGAGCACCTGCCGAAAATCGCCGACGGCTCGCTGCTGACCGCGCTCGCGGTCGACGAAGGGACAAAACATCGCCCGTTGCGCACCAACATGCAGGCGGTGCGTTCCGGCAACGGTTTCAGGCTTCAGGGCGACAAGGCGTTCGTGGTCGACGGGCATACCGCCGATCTTCTGATCGTGGCGGCCCGCACCGCGGGCACCGCAGGCGAGCGCGACGGATTGACGCTGTTCCTGGTCGATCCCAAAGCCAAGGGCATCGAAACCGAGCGCACGGCTATGGTCGATTCGCACAACGCCGCCAGAATCGTGTTCGACAATGTCGAAGTCAACGCCGACGGTGTACTCGGCGAGATCGATCAAGGCCATCAACTGCTGGAAGGCGTGCTCAATATCGGCCGCGGCGCGGTGGCCTCCGAAATGGTCGGGCTCAGCGAGGAGGTGTTCGGCCGCACCGTCAATTACCTCAAGGAGCGCAAGCAATTCGGCAAGCTGATCGGCGAATTCCAGGCGCTGCAGCATCGCGCCGCGCAGCTCTATATCGAGATCGAGATCACGCGCGCAGCGGTGCTCAAAGCACTGCAGGCGCTCGACGGCGATTTTGAAAATGCCGCTGGGGCGGTGGCGGTCGCGAAGGCGCGTGCGGGTTCAACCGCGACGCTGGCGGTTCAGGAAGGCGTGCAGATGCATGGCGGCATGGGCATGACTGACCAGTTCGACGTCGGTTTCTTCATGAAGCGGGCGCGGGTTTGCGAGGAATTGTTCGGCGACAGCAATTTTCACGCTGATCAATTGGCAAGGATGAAGAGCTATTGAGTGGCACCCGTGCTAATTGCATTAAAGGTGTCATCACCCGGCTTGACCGGGTGAAACAGTAATCGCAGGTGTCAGTGTTTACTGGATCGCCCGATCAAGCTGGGCGATGACAGCTATGTACGGAGCAGCACCACGGCGGGAAGGGCTACCTTATCGGCGGTGCGTACTGGATGCCGCCGGCGCTCCAGAGCTGGTTGAGCCCTCTGGGAATGCCGAGCTTCGATCCGCTGCCGACATTGCGCTCGTAGACTTCGCCATAGTTGCCGACATGGCGGATGATGCGCGCGGCCCAATCCCGGGTCAGCCCAAGCTCGTCGCCATAGGTCCCCTCGGTGCCGACGAGCCGCATCACTTCGGGCTTCTTCGATTTCAGTGCTTCGTCGATGTTCTTGGAGCTGATGCCGAGCTCTTCGGCATTGATCATCGCATACAAGCTCCACTTCACGATCATCATCCAGTCATCGTCCCGCTGCCGCACAACAGGTGCGAGCGGTTCCTTTGAGATGACGTCCGGCAGGATGGTGTGGTCGCCGGGCTTGGCAAGGTTCAGCCGCAGCGCATAGAGCTGCGAGATATCGGAGATCAAGGTGTCGCATTGGCCGGAATCATAGGCCTGGATGACATCCTCCAATTTACCGAATTTCATCTCCTGGTATTTCATGTTGTTGGCGCGGAAATAGTCAGCGAGGTTGAGCTGCGTCGTGGTTTCCGCCTGCACGCATACTTTGCTGCCGTTGAGCTCGAGCGCGGAATCGATGTTTCGCGCCTTCGGCAACATGAATCCTGCCCCGTCGTAAAAGGCCACAGCCGGAAAATACAGGTCATAGGAGGTCTCGCGCGACATGCTCCATGTCGAGTTGCGCGATAGAATATCGACCTTGCGGCTCTGCAGCTCCTTGAAGCGCTCGCTGGCATCCAGCGGAACGAATTTTGCCTTTTTCGGATCGTCAAAGATCGCCGCCGCGACCGCGCGGCAGAAGTCGACATCGAAGCCGGTCCAGTCGCCCTTGTCGTCGGGGATCGAGAAGCCGGGCAGGCCTTTATTGACGCCGCACAAGACTTCGCCGCGCCGGATCGTGCGCTTCAGCGTTCGCGTATCATATCGCTCGTAGGTGATGGCGGCAGCCGCGACTGCGACTGCGACCGCCAAGCCAATCAGGAGGCCGCCCCGGAATGTCCGCATGATATGTTTTCTCGCCACTGTTCGGGAAAGGTTAATCAGGAAAACTTGTCGGTTATGGAGACAGTCGTCGCTGTTACAATTCCGGCTTCTGCCGCACAATGACCTTGGTGCCGACCGGGACCCGCTCATAGAGGTCGGCCACGTCGGCATTGACCAGCCGGAAACAGCCGGACGAGACGGCGGTGCCGATCGTATCCGGCCGGTTGGTGCCGTGAATGCGATAGACCGTGGCGCCGAGGTAGAGCGCGCGGGCGCCGAGCGGGTTGCCGGGGCCGCCGGCCATGAAGCGCGGCAGATAGGGCTGGCGCGCGATCATCTCAGGAGGCGGCGTCCAGTCCGGCCATTCCGCTTTGCGCGAAATGTTCAACAATCCCTGCCACTGAAATCCGTCACGGCCGACGCCAATGCCATAGCGCAGGGCGCGGCCGCCTCCCTGGATCAAATAGAGATGGCGCTCCGCGGTCGAGATGATGATCGTGCCCGGCGCCTCCGTCGTGCGATATAGCACCGCCGTGCGCCTGAATACCGGGTCCAATTCCACGGACTCATCGGGCAGAAGTCCGGGCTGGTCGCCGACATCGGGCTGCTGTGCGTAGCTCGGCGAGACCGAAACGATGAGACTGGCCGCGGCAACAACCATCCAGATCAGGTGCCGAAATTTGGTCATCCAAGATTCTCCCCTTCGGACGCTGCCGAGTGCTTACATTGTTTGCCAAATCACTGGAGCCATCAAATATCAGGGACCGCTCGATGGCAAGCATCGGGATGTCTCGCCGGAATGCTTTCAATTCGTCAGTTACCGACGGCGTGGGAGTGTCTTAAGAGCCCTTACTTCGGCGCGAGCCACAGCCTCAAGACATAGGACGCGATGGCCACGGTGCCGACTCCGCCGGACCAAAGCACGATGAACCACAACAGGCGCTGCGCCAGCGGTCGTGGTTTTTGCTCTTGTGGCATCAATGATAGCCGCTTTCGGGCCTTACCTTGCCGCGGAATACCCAATAGGCCCACGCGGTATAACCGAGAATGAGCGGTATCAGCACGGCAACGCCGATCAGCATGAAGACCTGGCTGTTCCGTGGCGATGCAGCCTGCCAGATGGTGATGCTTTGCGGGACGATATAAGGATACATGCTGATGCCGAG
>DASXJV010000091.1:0-34948 GCA_036497205.1 Bradyrhizobium sp. | reverse complement strand
CCGTTAAGCGTCCTTCGCCATACCCAACGCCGGCTATCAGTCTTACGCTAATCCGGCCGCCGTCCTCGCCGAACGCGTGCTTAATGCTGTTGGTCGCAACTTCATTCAAAATCAGACCAACGGGTACGGCCCGGTCGATCGCCAATTCGAGATCGTCTGACTCCACGTCGATCTCGACACCTTCCGCCTGCTGCCTGATGGACATACAAAGGACCCGCAGGTAATCCGACAGCTTCACGACTTGGCCATCGTGTCGAGGTGCAAGCTGGTCATGCGCCAGTGATATAGCATTGATGCGGCTCGCTACGTGGTCCAATGCTCGCTGCACCTCCGCGCCTGAATAACGGCGCTTCTGAATGGAGATAGAACTCAGGACCAGTTGGAAATTGTTCTTCACGCGATACTGCATTTCGCGAAGGCGAGCATCGCCGTTCTGTGCTTCAGCAGCGGCGGCCGCCAACCGCACAGCCTCATTTGGTTCGGTGGTGAGGTGTCGCACAAAGATACCGATCATCGCGCCGACCGCAGTGAGAAACTCCGTCGTATCCTGGCTGAAGTCACGAGGCGTCGTGCTATCGTACGCCCCACGCCGCGCCATCTATGAGCACGGGAGTATTGGCAAGTGAGACTATGCCGTGCTCCTTCAGGAAGTCTGAGAGGACAAAGCCATTCTCCGTGGTGAAATCTTTGATCGTCACCGGCTCAGCGGTCCGGAAGGAGCGGCCGGGGGGCGACCGCAGATCGGCAGACAAGGTGGCCGAGCGAACAACGCCGTCCTTCCAGCCGACGCCGGCAGCGACTAAGAGATCGCCGGACTTCTGGCGGTATTGCAAAACCTTGACGTGATCGATCTCGACCGCGCGCGCGACCTGAACGACGACTTCGTCGAGGAATCTGGTCAGATCGCCTTTTCACCGGCGACCCGACCGATATCGACCAGGATGCGGACGTGCCGCCGGACTTTTTCGAGTTCGTCGTCATCGGACGTATGTGCCATCTAAGCTTAACATTTCGGCGTCCACAAAGTGCCGGCAAGCTGGGCGATTGCCCCCGCCAACAAGCGGTTAAACTATGTGTCTTCCAGTCTCGCGGATTTTGAACGAGATAATGCTCGCCAGAAGGCAGACGCTAACGGCATTCGCCGTGATGATGACGAAATCTCTCCGCATCAGCCCATACACGACCCAGAGCGCGACGCCGGTGGCAAGGACCGCGAACGTCGTTAGGGATAGGTCGCCTGCAGAGCCCGTTGTCCAGCACTTCTTGAGCTGAGGGAAATAGGAAACTGTCGTGCAGAACGCCGCAAGGGCACCGGTAAATGTTTCAACGTCCATGCAGCTCAACGCCGGCGGTCAAGGCACGTTCCTTGGCCGTCGTTATCGGATCGGCGGTTTAGGGGCGCTGTGTTGATGAAAGGAACGTACCTGGCAGCGGCCGTACCGCGGCGCGCTTATTGGTGCTCAAGCTGCGTGAGACTCCCTTTCATTAGGCTGGTCATTGACGAGGGTTCTGCCGCTTCATCGATGGCGGCCATCACGCGGGCCGTCGCAGTTTGATGCACCATGTGGCCTGTGTTGGTGAGAGGACGAAACTTGCTTTGTCTCAAATCTCGGTGCAGGCGAGCTGACTGCTCCTCAATGTCGATGAGGCGGTCCTGCTCTCCCGCAATAATGACGACAGGCATTTTTAAGGAGGCATATTGTCCCCGCAGGCCAAAGGCGCTCGGGATCAAGAGGGCGGTCTCTGCGGCGCTGGCCCTGATTTGAGAGGGACGAACTGCCATCTCTTTAAGAAACTCTCGAAATTTGTCCGGCACCGGCGCCGGAGCGAACATATTCTCAATAGTAATCGGCCACAGGAGCCTGCTGAGGAGCGGCGCGACAGTATGACTGAGAATGTCGCCGACAACCGGAACAGCCGGTCCCGACAACAGAAGGACATCCGCGCGCACCGTAGGGTAATAGTAGCCCGACGCCAAAACAACGCCGGTAACGAACTCTGAGTGCTTCAATGCGAGTGCAACAGCGACCGAGGCTCCCCAGGAATGCCCGAGAACGGTCGCTCGAGAGATGCCCATTTGTGTCAGTGCGCGATGAATAAGGTCGGCCTGTTTTTCTGGGTCCAAATGGTTCCGCGTGGGCGGGCGCTGTGACCAAAGCCAGGGCGGTCGAATGCGATGACGCGATACTTCCGCGAAGCGATCCCGATGAGGCCGCTGGACTCGAAATCCTGGATCATGCTGCCGTTACCGTGCAGCAGAACGACCGGATCTCCTGAACCCCGATCGACGTAATGGAGCGTAACCCCGTCAACCTCGATAAATCGCCCGATTGGAGGATTATCGCCCTCGGCCTTGTTCGCGAGATAGCCATTCACAATTGCAGTGACAGCGAGCGCTCCAACAGCCGAGGCAATGCTCACTGCGATGGGGCGTCTCTTTACGAATGCGACGAGGCGAGCATTCAACGTGCGCAAGGTCATGGTTTTTTCTTTTGAGCGTCACGGACATTCACCGGCTGCCGGGAAGTGCCGTCCGTAACACTCAACGGGGCGATCGATGTTCTGTTCCAGGCAGTGCGCAATTTGATTTCTCAGGCCCGTGCGTCCGGCAACGGGTGATAATCCGCAAGTCCAACCGTCTTGGGCAATGCGTGTGTGCGCTCGGCGCCGCTAAACCGATCCCCTTGATTGTCAAAAGACACAGCGATGGTACCAGCTCCTGCACGAGCACTGCGGACGATATAGTTGCAACTAGAAACCGCGTGCGGAGTTTCATCCTCAAATTCTTTCCACTAAGGGATATGCGGTCCTACAAGTGAATTGTTACCGTGAGGAGAGGCACAGCAGGCTGAGAGCCGCGGCACGCGCCTGTAGCATCAGCATTCTAAGGTATTTCGGGGGCTGGCTCGGCATTGGTGGACCCTTGCGGCGTGGCTCGCTTATCGGCAATGCTGGTGGAAGTGGAATATCCAGCGTTTACGGGTGATGAGAAGCTTAAGCCACACCCCTCCTTTGAGGGATTGCGTGAGGGCCGATGGGGGAGCTTCAGCTGATGAAGGTGATTTTTCTGGATATCGATGGCGTATTGAATACGACGGCTACTCCTAAGCCGAACAAGGAATCGCGGGTCATTGACCAGGCGCTGCTCGCTCGTTTGAAAAAGCTGCTGCAGGATACCAGTGCGGAGGTTGTATTATCTTCGACATGGCGACACGAGCGCGATGGATTGGCGAGCGCGAAACAGTTCGGCATCCCCTTTATGGACGTGCTTCCCGACATGCGGCCACATCCTCGCAGCGAGGAGATTGTTGCTTGGTTGGAGGCTCATCGGGAGGTCCGACGATTTGCGGTTATCGATGACGATGATGACTGTCTCGATTCCTTACCTCTGTTTCAGCCGTCTGCTGCCGTTGGATCGACAGACAAATTAGCCAGAGCTGCTGCTGACTATTTGAATGGAAAAACAGACAAAGACATGCGACGAAACACTATCGTGCGGACCTGCCAAAGGGCGATCTCCTACCTGAAGGGCCACAACGGCTGAAGCTCGCTCGTCCTCGAGAGACTTCCTTCCAGGACTGCTAATCTACCGGTGACATTGTGCTTGACGAACTCCTTCCCAGTGTTCGCGCAGGCCAGGGCGAAAAACCGTTTCACAACGTGCCCACTCAGTCCAGTTCGCGCGGTGCCAATGAGATACCGCCGCGTTCGATGTTTGGTCTGCACGGTGTGTCAAAAGACATGAGTTTAAATGGAATCGATGCGTAGCCGGCGTGATTGGGGAACGGCCCAGGCCCGACGCAGTTGAATTTCTAATCCAGCAATTCTGCGGACGTGTTTGAGAGGGCGGCATGTACCATCACATCAAAAAGCTCATGTTCACCGTGCGGGTCGACGAGCCCGATCCCAGTTTCGGTAACATGCTGCTCGAACAGTTCGGCGGCGCTAACGGCGAACTTGCCGCGGCCATCCTGGTCGATCAGGTCTTCAATGATTCAACGGGGAAGGCGATAACGGCGAAATCGATGCGCGCGGGCCCTGGAACGAAGGCGAGTCCTGGCAATTCATTGAGTCGCCCGCCATCCAGGAAATGCGCGACGGCAATGGCGACGGCGAGAGCGTTCCAATGCATGCGGAAAGTTCCGGCCTGACCGAGACCGGGCCGATCCAGGAACTGCTCATCGATCAGCTCCGCGATATCCTGCACGCCGAAAAGCAGGTGCTGAAGGCGCTGCCGAAAATGGAGAAGGCAGCGCGGTCCGCTCAGCTCCAGCGGCTGTTCCAACAGCACCTCCAGGAAACCGAGGAACAAGTGACGCGCCTGGAAGACTCCTTCCGCATCCTCGGAACGGCTGCGCGGGCCAAGACCTGCAAAGGCATGATGGGCCTCATCGACGAGGGCGAGGAGGTGATCAAGGAGTCGGAAGACAAGGAAGACGCGGCCGCCGACCTTGCCCTCATCGCCGCGGCTCAACGGGTCGAGCACTATGAAATGTCGGGCTACATAACTGCCCGCAATCTGGCGCAGCAGCTGCACATTCGGCCATCGTGCAGTATCTCAGCAAATCGCTGGCGGAAGAAGAAAACGCCGATCAGTTGCTCAATCAGGTCGCGCTACCGCTGATGTCGGTCGCCAAGATGCCGGCCAGCGTGGAGTAGAGGTCGCGAAAACGACTTTGCCGGACGCGCGAGGGCGACGCCACCTCGCTACCTTGGGCTTTGATCCGTGTTGGTTGGAGCCATATTGAGTCGCTGCGTCATTTGCCAGTGCATCTGAATTGCAGGCAGGTACTTCTTAGCGAATGCCCGGAGGTCCGGGTTGTCTCCTCTGTCGGAATTGCGCTTAAAAAAGCAACGCTGCATTTTTATGCGCCAAAGCCTGGTCAATCACATACTGTTTTTTGAACGCGGCACCCTGCAGGCTCTCCAATCCTTTCATCTGCGAGGTTTGGTGGTTAGTCATTTCCGCCGGCAATTCGGCATGCACCTTGCCGCTCGAAACTAGCTCTTTGAGCGCGCTGGTCGTCTCGCTATGATCTGCAATCATTTTTTCGGCGAACGCCTTGACGTTGTCGTCACCGCGCTGAGTTGCGAGTGTTGCAGAAGCGATCTCGAACAGGTCGGTGGCCACAGCTTCTTTAACAAACGCCTCTGCGTTGGGTGTACTGCCCAGGGCTGGATTAGGGCCGCTCATTTCATTGTCAGACTGCGCGAAGGCCGGGGCCGTCAACACGATCGCGGCAACGACCAGGAGCGATATTTTCTGCATGACCATTTCCTTTGATCAGGAGCCCGTCCCCCGTAGGGGCCAGAGGACGCACTCGACGCGGCTCGCGGCGGTGGAAGCAGAGAGACGGTCCGAGCGTACGCAGCCGCCCTCTTAACGGGGTCGCCTGCGTCCGCGGAGCCTTCACTGGTAGGTCGGTCGGACCTTAGGCCGCCCGTGCTTCCTGGTCCACCACGCTTGCTGCGAGGAGTCCTGCGTCGGTCTTTTTCTCTTCTTCAAGCGTGCGGCTCGACGCGCGGTGAGGAACGCGTGATTAGAGCTAACCTTAGGCTAGACCCGCGAGGCACGATGCAGGATGACAAGCGACTCACGAACCTTAGAAAGAGCCAGGGCGGACGTCGCAGGACGCATCAATGCAGTCGCCGAAAGACGTGGTCGAGCAGCAGAAACGGAAGAAGGGCATAAAGCCGGGCGAACCCAATCCGTTGAGGCCACTGTACCGAACTTGTCAATCCAAATCGCCCAAATTAGCGCCTGTACTTCATCCTTACGCTCATCGCGAGAGACGCCGCGGGGTCTGCCTGCCATCTCCTCCCGGATGAATTCTCCCTGCCACGCGCTCGGCCGTGAGTGAGGAAGGGCAGGACTCGGGTGACAAGCGGACCATTTTATTGCAATCCCGACTGCGGCACGTCGCGTACTACACACAATGTTCCGGCTTCGGAAGGCATTCTATCAGCGATTTTGTGAGCATCAGGCAGTTCATCCGGAACGCAGTTTCGGACCGGACGTTTGCTCGATGGACTCCGTCGCCATGAAGACATTACGACGTGCCCGCAAAGGGCGCTGTAGCACACGCTGGGAGGATGTCATGAAGGCCCTTGCTTGGCACGGCAAACACGACATTCGTTGCGACACGGTGCCAGATCCGGAAATCCAACATCCCCGGGATGCGATCATCAAGGTGACCGCCTGTGCAATCTGCGGCTCAGATCTGCATATTTATGACGGCATGATCCCTCGCATGGAAAGTGGTGATGTGCTCGGCCACGAGACCATGGGTGAAGTGGTTGAGGTTGGCTCGGAGAACAAGAAGCTGAAGGTTGGAGACCGTGTGGTTGTGCCCTTTACCATCTCCTGCGGCGAGTGCTTCTTCTGTCGCAATGGCTTCTACTCCGGCTGCGAGCGGTCCAATCCCGATCATGAGGCGGCGGCCAAGTTGTGGGGCAACTCGCCGCCCGGCCTGTTCGGCTATTCACACCTGTGCGGCGGCTTTGCAGGCGGGCAGGCCGAGTATCTGCGCGTACCCTATGCGGACGTGGGCCCGATGAAAGTGCCGGATCATCTCACGGACGACCAGGTCCTGTTCTTGTCCGACATCTTTCCGACCGGCTACATGGCGGCCGATTTCTGTGGCATGAAAGGTGGAGAGACCGTCGCGGTTTGGGGTTGCGGGCCGGTCGGGCAATTCGCCATCCGCTGCGCGTTCATGCTCGGCGCCGGGCGAGTGATCGCCATCGACAGGGTCCCCGAGCGGTTGACCCTCGCGCGGGAAGCGGGCGCGGAAACGCTCGATTTCATGGCAGAGGACATCTACGACCGCGTCATGGAGTTGACGAAGGGGCGTGGCGCGGATGCCTGCATCGATGCGGTAGGCACGGAGGCGGAGCCGACCGCGAGCTTCGATTCCATGCTCGACCGGATCAAAACCGCGACCTTCATGGGCACGGATCGGCCGCACGTTCTGCGCCAGGCGATCCATTGCTGCCGCAACTTCGGCACGGTCTCCATTGTCGGCGTCTATGGCGGCTTCCTCGACAAGGTGCTGATGGGTTCCGCCATCAATCGCGGGCTCACCTTCCGCATGGCCCAGACGCGCCGGTGCAGCGCTATCTGCCGGCGCTGATGGAGCGCGTGGAGAAGGGCGAGATTGACCCGTCCTTTGTCATCACGCACCAGGCTCCGCTTGAGGACGGGCCAGAGTTCTACAAGACATTCCGCGACAAACAGGACGGCTGCATTAAGGTCGTCCTCAAGCCGAACGCGTGAAGGAGACTCGAGATGTTAGGCTTGACAGCTGTTGTGACCGGCGCTTCCACCGGAATCGGCTAGAGCGCGGCTGACGTATTGCGAAGAGACGGTGTGGCCTTTGACGCGCTTGAAGCCGATGTTGCGATGTGAAACCGCCCGGCACTCCTCTCGTTCGTTCTTCAGTTGATTGTCGCGGACTGCCGTTCACCTCGTGCCGCAACCTTGCGATTGACCGCGGCAAGGATCGGCTTCGGAGCCGTCATCTTCAACGAAAAATAGCCGATGGTTGCTTTCAGGCCGCACTCAAACGGCATCCGCGGCTGCCAGCCAAGCAGCTTGAGCGCGCGGGAAATCACCGGACGCCGACGCTTGGGGTCGTCCTGCGGAAGCGGCCTACGGTCGAGTGCTGAATGGGACCCGGTCTGCTCGATGATGCGCGCAGCGACATCGCGGATCGTCACCTCATGCGGGTTGCCAAGATTGCAGGGGCCGGTGACCTCGTCGGGGCTCTCCATCAATAGCTCAAGTCCATCAAGCAGATCATCGACGAAGCAGAACGAACGCGTCTGGCTTCCATCGCCATAAATCGTTATCGGCTCGTTGCGCAGCGCCTGCACGATGAAATTCGATACTACGCGGCCATCATTCTCCAGCATGCGTGGCCCGTAGGTGTTGAAGATGCGCGCTACCTTGATCGGCAGGCCATACAGGCGGTGATAATCGAAGAACAAGGTCTCGGCGGCTCGCTTGCCTTCATCGTAGCAGGCACGCGGGCCGATTGGGTTGACATGGCCGCGGTAGTCTTCCGGTTGAGGATGCATTTGCGGATCGCCGTAGACTTCGCTGGTGGAGGACTGAAGAACCCGTGCCGACTTCTCGCGCGCCAGCTCAAGAGTGTGGTGGGCGCCAAGCACACAGGTCTTCATCGTGCCGATCGGGTCGCGCTGATAATGGCGTGGCGAGGCGGGGCAGGCGAGATTATAGATCCTGTGCACGGGTCCGGTGACCTTAAGCGGCCGGCTGACATCATGCTCGATGCAAGAGAACCGAGGATGATTCATCAGCGGCCGGATGTTCGACGAGTCGCCGGTGAAGAAATTGTCGACGCAAATGACGCGGTGCCCCTTCTGCACCATGCGGTCACAGAGGTGCGATCCGATGAAGCCTGCACCACCGGTAATCAGCACCGTTCTTTGTGAGCCGCTCAGATGAGTGTGTCGGGTTCGGTCCAATAGCAACATGCGTCTGATTCCATCTCCGCGCTAGGCCACGCCTTCCGCGAGAACACGCGCTGGCTTTCGTTTAATTTCGGCGTAGTATTCCTCGATCTGCTTAGCGCGATGCGCCGGCGTGTGGCTCGCGAGATAGCGGTTGCGTGCTGCGGCGGCGATGCCGAGCCGCCGCGCTTCGGAAAGCTCGGTGAGCAAACGTGTGACTTCAGCGGCCGTTTCTGCGATGAGAATTTCTTTTCCCGGAGTGAAGAACGATTCAATCCCCTCCCACCGATCGCTGATCACCGGCACACCGCAAGCTGCGGCCTCGAACAGGCGTACGCTCGGTGAATAGCCGGCGGAAATCATGTTCGCGCGAGTGACGTTCAGCGTATAGCATTGCCGGCTATAAAAACGCGGATGTTCGTGGGGCGGGCAATGCTCGATGCGAGCGACATTGTCCGGCCAATGGAGCCAGTTCGGATATTGCGCGCCGGCGACCACGAATTGCGTATCTGGCAGAGCGAGAGCGGGTTCGACAAGAAGTTGCTCCAGTGGCGCCTGACGGTCCTTGCTGTAGGTGCCGAGATAGCCGAGGCTCCAGTCCTTTGGCCGATCGAGCGGCGCGTGCAGGCTGGTATCGGCGGTGCAATAGAGGGGCCGCGCGCAAGGGCTGCCGTAGAGCTCCTCGATGAGATTGAGGGTCGGGCCGCCAGTGAAGGAGAGGTAGAGGTCGAATCGGGGAATGAGCGAGGGCGTGAGATAATCAAGGGCACCGTCTTCGAGCGCCGTCAGCGTGCAGGGCGTATCGATATCGTAGAAGGCGGTGATGCCGCTTGCCCGAGAGGTGATCCAGTCGCCAATGATGGCGCCCTGCGGTACGAACGAGCCGAGGATCACGAGATCAGCATCGGCGACGAGAGTGCCAAAGCGCGCGGGGATATCGCGCAGCTCATTGTAGAGCTCGATGCGGCAGTAGTTGGTCTTTGTAATGTCGCGGCTCGAACGATACCAGGGGACGTCACGCTCAAGAAAGGTCACGCGGTGGCCTCGCTGTGCGAGCGCCTTGATCAACGCGCGATAGGTCACGGCGTGACCGTTGCCCCACGACGACGTTATCGACAAGCCGAAAACCACGATATTGAGCGTCATGCGGCTGCTTCGTCCCCTGACGTGAGTTCGTTGAGGAGTGCGTCCACTTTGCGGGCGCGCTGCGTGTAGGTGTGGTGTGCTAGAATGTGCTTGCGCGCTGCGTCGGCGATTTTGCGCGCGCGGTCTGGCGTGAGTCGCGCGAGGATCGCCGCGATCTCTTCGCCGCTTCGGGCAACGAGGATTTCCTTGTCCGGTTCGAGGAACACTTCGATGCCGGCCCAGCGGTCGGTGATCAGGCAAGCGCCAGCCCCACCCGCTTCAAAGACGCGGGTCGGCGGGGAAAAGCCAAAACGCGCCATGCTATCGCGATTGATGTTTAGCGTAGCAAGGCTTGAGCAGAAGAAGGCATTGTGCGCACTGGTGCCGACGTGTCCGATACGCTGAACATTGTGAGGCAGCAGTTTCTCGATCCAGCCGGAGCCGCCAAGCAGGAATTTGCATGCGGGCAGAATGGCCGCTGGCCTTAAGAAGAATTCTTCGACTCTGGCCTCGCGATCGGGCAGCCGGTTTCCGAGAAAGCCGAGATCGCACGCGTAGTCGCGACTTGGGGGAACGGGATAGTGCGTGGTCGGATCGAGTGCGTTGTAGATTGGCACGCAGTTGCGCGCGCCGGCGCGTTGGTAGGCCGCGATGACCGGAAGTCCGCCGCCATAGGTGAGCACAAGGTCGTAGCGCGGAACAGCGCGGCGCAAGTGATGATTTGGGTCCACGGCGATCGCTTCGAGCGTGGCCGGGGCATCGACATCCCAATAAACGCAGAGCGCGCGCCTTGGGCAGGCGTCTGGCAGCGCTGTTTCAAGCTCCTTGTCGTATACGCCGACGCCACTCGCTTTAACCAGTACATCGGCTTCCTTGGCCGCGTCCTCGAGCGAGCTCTTCCACCCCGCGGCAGTCGCCGGGTAGACGACCACCTTGGCCCAAGGTGGGTCGGGGATATCGCGGTGCTCCTGTCGCTCGAAAGCGTCGGGCTCATAGAACGTGATCTGATGGCCGATGGCTGCCAGTTGCTTGAGCAGGCCGCGATAATAGGTGGCGGCGCCGTTCCAGTAAGACGAGACGAGGCTGGAGCCGAAGAAGGCGACCTTCATGACGCGAGCACTCCATGGTGGGGCGCAGGATCGCGCTCGACCGGTCGTCGGCCTTTCATTATGGCAATGATGGTCAGAAGCTCTTGGACTCGGTGCGCGCAGGTGTGGCGCTGGCGTATGGCGTCGATACCCGTGCGCGCGAACGACGCAGCGATGTCGTCGTCGTTCAGAAGGAGCAGCATCGCCTCCTGCATTTCCTCGGTATTGGGGACGGGCAGATAGGCGCCATCGGGAAAGAGGCCCTCGCAATCGCTCCAGGGCGCGCTGATGAGCGGGATGCCGCAGGCGAGCGCCTCAAACACACGGATCGTTGGAATGCCGGGAAGCGCCTGCGCATAAGGCCCGCGCGGAACGTGGACCGTGAGGTTTGCCTGCGCGAAGGCTTGCGGCACGCGATGGTTGGGCAGCCAGCCGGCATGCTCGATCTTGTAGGCCGAAAGGGCGGCTAGGGCATCGTCCGGATAGCGGACGCCGTGGATCCGCGTGCGCAGCGCCAGCCGGCATGCGGGCTTGATCAGGAATTCGTCGAGTTCGCGCGTGCGCTCGTCGTCGCCCCAATTACCGATCCAAATCAGGTCGAGGTCCTTGGCAGCGGACAGCGGATGAAACAAAGCGATGTCGGCTGCTTCATGCCACGTGAAGACATGCCGTCCCCAGCCGCGCCGCTCATAGATCTCTCGTAGTACCTCGCCGAAGGCGAGCACGCCGTCATAGCCATCGAGATCGTAGCGGCTCATGCTTTCGGGTGCTGTAACGGCCCGATGGTGGGTGTCGTGGAACAGCAGGGTGTAGCCTGCACCGGCTTGCCGCTGTTTGCCGAGCGCGGCGACCAAGGCGGGCGTATTCCACTCGTGCACCATCACGACGTCGGCGCGGTCGGTCGCTTGCTCGAGATCAAGCGTATCGTTGCAATAGGTTTCGATCTTCAAGCCCGGCACGAGCGTCGCCGCCACCGCAAGATCGGCTTCGCCGCCCTCGGCCAAGGCATTGAGGCGGCTCCAGCCGTCCTCCGGCTCAGAGACCAGCACTTCGTGACCGAGCGTCAGGAGTTCGCGCGCGATGCCGCGTAGAAAATGCGCATTCCCATGGTTCCAGCACGACACGACCGAATGAGAGAACATAACGAATTTCATGCGCGCACCTCCGCGAAGACGGGCACGCGCGCCGCACTGTCGGTGTGCGGCGAGACGTGCATGGCTAGGTAAAGGCGACGATAATCCTTGGCCGCAGCGTCAAGGGAAAAACAGCACGCGCGCTCACGCGCGGCCTCCTGCAGGCGGGTGCGCAGGGCATCGTTCCGACCTGCGGAGTGCAGCGCCTCCGTGAGTGACGCTGGATCGCGCGGATCGAAGAACAGCGCGGCGCCGACCCAGAGTTCGCGGAACGTCGGAATGTCGGAGAGCACTAGCGCGCAGCCGCAGGCCGCGGCTTCCAGGACTGTCAGGCCGAACGGCTCGTAGAGCGCCGGAGATACGAAGATGGAGGCGGCACGCATCTGCCAGATGACTTGAGGATGCGGCAGCACGCCAAGCTGAACGACGGCCTCGCTCGCGGACGAGGCCCGAGCGAGGCCGCCCACCGGTAGCGTAGCCCCCGCTACGCGCACCGGCCAATCAAGCGCGGGCGCGATCTGGGATAAGAGAGCGACATTTTTGGCTTCGTCCCAGAGCCGGCCGGCGGCAAAGATGAAAGGCTGCTTCCGCGTCCACACACTGGGCAGCGGGATGCCGTTCCAGATTGCGTGTCCACAGCGCCGTGGTTGATAGCTCGCCTCGATCCAGTTGCGATAAGCGGCCGTCGGCGCAGCCCAAGCATCCGCGGCATCAAGGCCCGCCGCCACATTGCGCAGGTAATGCTGCCAGGACGGATCAATCGCGCGGTCCTGACGGCAAGCTTCCCACCATGACGCGACACACGAATGCGCGACGACGAGAACCGGCGCGGCAAAGCCGAAAGTGGCTTCGCGAAAGCTGTTGAGGTGAATGATATCGGCCCTGGCCCTCTCGGCAACGCGCCTGAGCACATCGCGCGCGCGTGGAAGGTCGGCGCCATCTGGATCCATCCATTCCAGCGCGAGATCGGTAGTCTCGATGATGAGCCCAGGCACGTTGGCAATGGTCTCAATCTGCTCGACGCGGGGCTGTGGTCCCATCGTGACCAGCGTCACTTCATAGCCCCGGCGACACAGCATAAGTGCAAGGCTCGCCGCATAGGTCCAGACGCCGCCGACGGCGTCAGTTGTCATGAGAATTCGGTGCGGCGGGCTCACGACATGGCCTCCAACTCAAGCTCATGGAGCCGGCGTGGACGGCTGTCCTGCACGTTGCTAAATTGGTCGAATACTTTGAGGTAATAGTCGTGGGCGCGTTCCCAGGCATGGTCGTCGGGTTCGCCCCAGAGCTTGCGGTAGTCGGGCGAGCCCGGATAAGGGAACAGTGGCACCGGATCGTTCGCCCAGACGCCGGCTTCGCGCATTTGTGTGCGCCAGCGCTGCACAATGACGTCGTCATCCTGCGGCATCTCGATAAGATTGGCCTGTACGAATGGAATGTGACGCTTGGCCTCAGCGAGACGATCGGCCAACTGATCGGTGGTCATCTTGCAGCGCTTGGCCAGCACCTCTCGGCCTTCGACGGTGAGACTTTCGATGCCGCACTCGGCGGAGACGCAACCGGCGCGGCCCAGCAGCGCTAACATCTCCGGCTTCCACAGATCGATACGGGTCTGCACGCCGAACTTCAGGCCGCGGCCGACAAGACCGTTGAGCAATGGCTCGGTCGGGAGGAAGATTTCGTCGATGAAGTAGATGTATTCGACGCCCTGCTCCTGAAGGGCATAGACCTCTTGCAGCACGCCTTCCACCGAACGTTTACGGTATTTATTGCGATAGTTCTCCTTCGCACAGAATGTGCAATTGTAAGGACAGCCGCGCGACGCCTCGACCTCGGCGCCCGGGCCGATTGACTCGGCCTCAAAGCGATGGTGGTGATGATGATGCCGGGCGATAAACTCCTCCGGCCAGACCAGCGGTGGCTGATCGACGAAGGGCGCCGCCTGCGGGCCGCCATTGACGCGGATTGCGCCACTCGCGGCGTAACAGGTGCCTGGCAGGTCGTCACGCTCCCCGGCGGCAAGGTGCAACAACGTATGCTCGCACTCACCCATGACGACGAGATCCGCGTTGAGTTTCCGCAATGCCATGCGCGGCGTGGTCGAGCCGTGCGGTCCCACCGCGACAATGAACGGCGTGAGATCGCGGATGTGATGGGTGACATCCTGCGGCACGCGCAGTTCCGGCGGCGCGCAGCGCCAGAAAAGATAGGTCGGCGCCGTGGTAACGACGGCCATGTCCGGCTGAAAGCTCCGCAGCTCGGCGGCGATATCCGACAGGCTCAGCTCGAACAGCTGTGCATCAAGAAGCAGGACACGGTTGCCCGCATCTTCCAGTAGGCGTTTGCTAATGCCGAACTCCAGCGGGAGATGGGGCTTTCGGCAACCGAAATAGATGCTGCCGTCGAAACGCCAGTTCGGGTTGATGAGCGCGACTTTCATACGCTCACCCTTTCCGCCTGTTCCGCCGTCCCAAAGCGCGGCGCCAGCCACGCTTCCAGCGTCCCGAGGCCTTCGCGCAGGCCGATGCGTGGGCGCCAGCCGATCGCCCGCGACAGCGCGTCAATGCCGGAGACGTACCAGGGCTGATCGCCCGGACGCCAATCGTCGAAGCCGATATGAAGCCGCTCGCCTCGCAGATCGGCGATGAGCTCGAGCAATTCGAGCAGGCTCACGGAATTCTCCGGCCCGCCGCCGAGGTTGAAAATATGTCCGCGCACAGAGTCGATATTGTCGAGTACGCCAAGCCAAGCGGCCACCGCGTCGGAGATGTGCAACGCATCCCGCACCTGGAAGCCGTCGCCGTAAATGGTGACGGGCCGGTGGCGAATAGCCTGGATCATGAAATGCGCGATCCAGCCCTGGTCTTCGGTGCCGAACTGGCGCGGTCCGTAGATGCAGCTCATGCGCAACACGGCGGTGCGCAGCCCGAACACCCGGGCATAGTCGCGTACATATTGATCGGCAGTGCCTTTCGAGCATCCATAGGGGCTGTAAAGATCGAGCGAGGCTTTCTCGCTTACGCCTTCCGCAAGGCTAAAGTCGTGGGGCGCGTAGCGCGCGCCGACGCGCCCGATGTCGCTGTCTTTGAGCAGGCGGCCATAGACTTTGTTCGTCGACGCGAAGACCATCGGCAGTTCTGGGTTTTGCAGGCGCACGCCTTCGAGCACGTTTAATGCGCCGCGTGCATTGATCTCGAAATCCTCGACGGGTCGCTGCAGGCTGCTGGTGACGGCGACCTGTCCAGCGAGGTGCAGCACGGCGGAGGCGCGCGCGACGGCGGCGTTGACGGCAGACATATCGCGGATGTCCGCAACCTTGATCTCGATGCGAGCACCGTGCCGGTTCTTAAGCCAGTGGGCATTCTCTTGCACGCCACGCCTGGCCAGACTGTCGAGGATCAGCACACGGTCGCCGCGTTGCGCCAGCGCATCGGCGATATTGCACCCGATAAAGCCGCAGCCCCCGGTGACCAGGATAGGGCGCGTGTGACTGCTATTGCGTGCGCTCATGCGACTAGCCCTCGACGTTCAAGTTCGGCAGTCGCATGGTCGATCTGATCGTGCGCAACCTGTTCACTCAGCCATTCAGCAAGTTCAGTGAGACCTTCTTCGAAGGAGATCTCCGGCACGAAGCCGAGCTCACGTTGGCTCAGGCTTATGTCGGCGAAGCAGTGGCGGATGTCGCCGGCGCGGTATCTGCCGGGTACATGCGGCACGATCTGCGGCAGGCCGACAATGCGGGCGAGGTCCTCGGCGATCGAGAGGATGCTGCGGCTCTGGCCGGACCCAACATTGTAGACGCACCCGACGCCGACTTCCGTCTCCAGCGCGAGCTTCACCGCGAGCGACACATCATGCACCTGCACGAAGTCGCGGCGTTGCATACCGTCCTCGAACACGAGAGGCGGACGCTTGTTGAGCAGGCGCGAGGCGAAAATGGCGAGCACGCCGGTGTAGGGATTCGAGAGCGCCTGGCGCGGGCCGTAGACATTGAAGAAGCGCAGCGCAACTGTGTCCATGCCATAGGCCCTGCCGACGATCAGCGCCATCTGCTCCTGCGCGTATTTGTTCAGCGCGTAGACGGAGCTGAGCGACGGCTGCTTCGTCTCGGGCGTGGCGACTGGAGAAAGCGGCTGGCCGGAGCTGTCTCCGAGATCCCACGCACCGCGCCCAAGCTGATCGACTGTGCGCGCTTCAGGAACAACCAGCGTGCCATCCGGGCGCTGCGCGAGTCCCTCGCCATAGACGCTCATGGAGGAGGCGACGACCAGCCGCTGGACCGGCCGCTTGCTCAGCGCCTGCAGCAGCACCGCAGTACCGACCTCGTTCACCTCCACATAGGAGGTGATGTCGTACATGCTCTGGCCGACTCCGACAGACGCGGCGAGATGAATGACGCCGTCGACATTGCGCAGGGCCTTCTCGACCTCGCCCGGGTCACGTACGTCGCCGATCAGCAGCTCCGCATCCGGGCTGAGATGCGCGGGGCGGCGCGCGTCTGGCCCATGTACCTGCGGGGCGAGGTTATCGAGAATGCGAACGTCGCAACCGGAGGACAGCAGCAGTTCAGTGACATGCGAACCGATGAACCCCGCGCCGCCAGTGAGTAGAATACGCTTTTTCATGTAGCACTCGCGCACCTTGATATTCGCGCAACGCTGCGACGTAAATGTTTGTTCCTTTCTTTCGCGCGAGATCGATGTGTCAAAAGACACACTGCATTTCCGCCTGGCGGAGAATGGAAATGCGTTCGCGTCAGAGCGGATGACAGGCGTCGAATGGCGCAAGCCCAAGATGCGCTGCGACTGTTGCTGCAACATCTGCGTATGTCTTTCGCCCCCCGCACTGCCCTGCACGATGTTCTGTGTAGTCGCCAACACAGGAACCTGCTCGCGCGTATGATCTGTGCCGTTCCACAGCGGATCGCAACCGTGGTCGGCGGAGATTATCAGGAGATCGTCGGATGCGAGCCGGGACAAAAGCTGGGGCAATCGCGCACGAAGTGATCGAGGGCGTTGGCATAGGCCCCCAGGATCGCGCCGGTGGCCGTAGAGCGTATCGAAATCGATGAAGCTGGCAAAAGCAGGCGGCCATCGCGCAACGCATGCAGGCCTTCGAGTCTGCGATTAAATAGCTCTTGATTGCCGTCGCCCTTCATCACGCGGCCAGTGCCGTGTCGGCAATCTTACCGACGTAATGACATCCCGCCCATCGGCTGTAGCGCGGTCGAGGAGAGTCGGGACGGGTGGAGGAACGGTATAGTCACGCCGGTTTCCCGTGTGCCCAAAATCCGCGTGCGATGAGCCGACGAACGGACGGGCGATGACGCGCCCGATCATCAGGGGCGCCACCGGCGCGTGGGCGATCTCGCAAATCGCGTAGAGGCGCGCCAGGCCGAAGCTCTCTTCGTGCGCCGCGATCTGAAAGACGCTGTCACCGGAGGTATACCAGATCGGCATCCCCGTCCGCATGTGCTTGGCGCCTACTCTTCCATGATCTGCGTTCCACTGGGGACGGTTACCCAAGATTTCAGGCAGGTCGGCGCGCCGGCAGAACTCTTGAATGAGGTGAGGCGGGAAGCACGGATCCCTTTTCGGGAAGTAGTCCCCGAAGTGCGCTGGAACACCGGCCAGCTCCCAGTGCCCGGACGGGGTGTCTTTCCTCCGACGTTTCGCGCGCACAGGCGTAACTGCTGATCGGTGCGGCGCTTGACGCGAACCCCGCGGGCACGCGACCGTCCGCCAGGCGGCAGCTTCGCCGAGGCCCAGGCGGACGGGGTTCGGCAGCCAGAGCGGGCCAGATCTTTTGTGGTCGTCCGCCTTGCCGGCGGCACAGAAATCCGTGATGTGGCGACCGTATCAACTCTGGCGTGGCCATAGCGATCGTCGTCCGGCGCGGCGCCGATGGAATCGAGGACGAAAACAAGAGCGCATCGTATTCAGATCGGCGTCGTTTCGACGCTCGTCGTTGTGGCATTTTGCATGAATCCGACCCGATTCGTATACCGCGCGATCATCTTGGCGCAGAACTCGGCGAATTCCTCGGGCACAACCGGTGCGCTCGTGTGGTGCGGACCGATACCGCGGTGCTCCGGCGTGAAGCAGAAGGTGACCGTCACGCCGAATTCGCCGAGCGCATCCATCTGCCGGTCGAACCAATCCAGCGCATTAGGGCGGAAGCTGTCGGCCCAGGACAGGCCTGTGCGGAGATAGCGCACGCCCAGGCGCCTCATCCATTGCACCGCATCGTCGAGCCGGTGATCTTCATAATGGAACCATTGGCAAAGGCCGAGACCCGGCGTGCAGGCGGCAAACTGATCGGCCGCCAGCTTCGGTGTGCCGTCCTCGCGTAAAAGGCCCATGTGGAAATGCCGATAATAGGACGATCCTTCGGCTTCCTTGTGTCGTGTGGTGGCCGGCCATGCCCGCGGCAGGTCGTAAAGGCTATACCAGTGAATGCGCGGGGCCCGTCCGCTGAGCAATTTGGCGGTTCGCGTGACGCCCCAAGCCTGCACTTCTTCCGCTCCGAAAGATGAGACGCCAACCTCACTGACCCAAATGGATAGTGGGGTGACTGCGCGGATTTCGTCGATCTTGGCCGGCCAGTCATCGATCATCCAAAGATTCCAGTCGAGCGGAAAGCCATGCACGGCCACCGCATTGACGTGATCGAGCACGCCGCGCGCGGCCATGCTGGAGATAAACCCAGGGTCGATCGGCGAGATCCCCCCGAGGACGCGTGGCACAAGAGCGTTCGCGCTACTGATAGCCTTCCCGGCTTCGATCGCCATGGCGGCGAACCTCTCCCAGCCCGGGTCAATCTCGGGATCCCAGTGCGATTTATTGTTCGGCTCATTCCAGATCATCGCCGCTTCAATCATGCACGTCGCCCCTGTAACGGATAAACCGCACCGCTGTCGTAAGGGCGTTCGGCGCACCGGCAGACATAGACTTCGTCTTCCGGATGGCCGACGATTTGGAAACCCGCGCTGCGCAACATGGCTTCCGTGCAGGAGCGGTTCGGCACCCACCAATTGGTCCAGTCATGCGCGTATTTATGCTCGATGAAGTGCAGCTTGGGATAACCGGGCTCGTCGAAAATGCCTTCAGTCCAGAAGTCGTGATCCTTCTCTAGCGGCTCGACCTCGATGCTGCCGCGCTGCATCGACTGGAAAAGCAGAAGCTCAGCGGCCACGTGCTCGCGAATGAGATCAAGCGCCAAGAGTGGGTGGCGCAGGTGATATAGCACGCCAAGGAAGAGCACGACGTCAAACGCTTCTCCGAGCGCGCCCACGTCGTAGACTGACATGCGCCGGAATTCGATGTCGAAGCTGTTCACGCTCGCCGCGAAGCGGGCCTGCTCGAGAAATTCGTCATCGATGTCGAGCCCGAGTACGCGGGAGGCACCACGGCGCTTCATCTCCATTGAGTAAAATCCGGCGTTGCAGCCGATGTCGAGCACGGACTTGCCGGTCAAATCGCGTGGCACCGCGTCGGCGAAGCGGCGCCACTTCACGTTCGGGTAGTCACCAAGGAAATGCCGCGGCGCCGTGCGCACGCCGTTGAGATCGAGATTGTGGAACCAGGGGCCGAGCGCGTCGACCTTCTCCTGAATCTGCGTCGGCGACAGGTCGAGTGTCACGCCACGGCCTCCGTCGGCTGGTTGAGCAAGGGGCGGCCGGCCGGCCAGGCGAAGTGGGTACTCTCACGGTCCGCCCCCGATTCGTCTTTCTCGGCCAACAGGCCAAGCGCTGCGCGATAGCCGTTCAGCGTGCCGATATCGACGTAGTCCGTTCCGGCTTTGATGCCGATGGCGCTGCCACCTTGCGCTAGATAGGCATTGATCAGCGTGCCGAAATAATCGTCCCGGCATTTCCGCGCGAGCCACAGATCGCGTAGCGCCTCGAACACAATGCCCGGCATCTTGAAGGCGCCCCAGATCCAGTTCGAGCCAGCGTGCAGGCGCTTCACCTGGATCTCTTGCACCGCGTCGCCGGCGAGCAGGACAGCGTCGTAGAACTGTGGATGCTCGACGGGGAACAGAAGGAAGCTCAATTGATCTGAGGGAAGCTCGGCGAGCGCTTGTTTTGGAAACCAGATCGTATCAGGAAGGCCGACGATCACCGGCTGGTCCGGCGCGACCACATAGTGGGCGCGGAAGATCGCGTCGCATAGCCCTACAGGTCGGGTCTGAACAACGTAGGCGATCTTCGCCATGCCATAAGCGTCGCCGAAATATTGCAGGATGTCGGACTTGCCCGGCGCGATGATAAAGCAGATGCGGTCGACGCCGCCCAGGATCATGCGCTCGATGAGATGTTCGCTCACGGCACAGGGCCGTTCATTGCCGTCATCGATGCGGCTTCCGACCGGTAATAGCTCCTTGGAAAATGCCAGTGGTTGAATGCGTGTGCCGCGGCCCGCGGCCGGGACAATGCCCCACATGTTACGCCTCCACTGGTTCCCGGGCGGCCGTGGCCGAGCGTGCCGCTTCCAAAGCAGTAATCAATTCGTCCGCGCGACGTTCGGATGTGTGCTCGCTTAGGGTCCGTTCCCGCGCGGCCCGGCCGATGCGCGCCAGCTCGGCATCGTCGCAATCCAGCGCGGCGAGTGCGTCATTATCGCGGCGCGCGGCGATGATTTCCGTGCCAGGCGTGAAGAAATGGGCGAGGCCGTCCCAACAATCGGTCAGCACTGGCGTGCCGCAGGCCGCGGCCTCGAACAGACGGCCCGAAGGACACCAGCCCATCTCCGCCATGGCGGCCCGTGTGACATTGAGCGTCAGCCGCGACGAACAGAAGAACGCCGGATGTTCGGACGGCGGCAAGTGCCGGACGAAATGCACGTTCGGTGACCAAGGGAAGTCCTGCGGATATTGCGCGCCGCCAATGAGAAAGCGCTGCTGCGGCCGCCGCCGCGCCGGCACGACGAACAAGGCCTCAAGTCCGGTCTGACGGTCGGGCGAATAGGTGCCAAGATAAGAGAGGTCGGCGCGATAGTGCGGCTGGCTTGCGCCGGGACAGTGCTGTTCCGGATCGACGTGGCCATAGAGGGGGGCGACGCGGCGGGCGCCGAGCCGCGTGCGCAATGCGTCGAGCGCGGTGCCGCCGGTGTAGCTGAGCACGAGATCGAAGTCACACAGGCCGCGCGGGCCGATATAGGGCAGGGCTTCACCACTGGCGATGCGGCTGAGAGTGACCGGCGTGTCGAGGTCGTAGAAGGCGCTCAACCCGCGGCAGGTCGTGAAGAGCAAATCAGCCGCCGCCGTGCCGTCCGGACAGTAAGAGGTCACGATGGCAACGTCGGCATCGCGCAGCTCATGCCGGGCAGTGTCCCGGACGCTCTCCCAGTCGGGATAGAACACCAGCCGTCCGCCCGGCACGTCGTAGTAATCACGCGCGCCGGCGTAATACGGCACATCGCGCTCGAAAAAGACCACCTGATGCCGCTGTCGGGCCAAGGCTTTGCACAGTCCCCGCCAGAGCGTGGCGTGGCCGTTTCCCCAGGAGGAGCTGATGGTAAGGCCGAAGACAACTATCTTCATCCTCCCCCCAATGGCGTCGCTTCACAAGGGCTGACGCCGGGCGATCGTGCGGTGCTCATGGTAAGCTCGGTAACAGACGCGGCCGGCACCTCCACGTCCATAAAGGCGTCGAATGGAATCCCGCGGCAGTAGAGCAGGGCGGCGCGGATCGGCTCGCCATGGCTGACCAGAGCGATGGTCTCGCCCGGATGATCTCGGCTCAATTGACAGAGATAGTCGACAATGCGCGCCTGCAATTCGCCCATGCATTCGCCGCCCGGCGGACGCGTCGAGCCGCGCTTCGCGTTCCATTTTCTCCAGCGCGGATCGCTCTCCAGCACTTCGAAGGATTGGCCGCCCCAGGCGCCGGTATCTTGTTCGTCCAGTTTGGGCGAAATCTCTACCGAAAGGCCGAGTGCGGCCGCGATTGGCTTGGCCGTCTCGCGCGCGCGCCGGCGCGGACTGGACAGGACACGCACGATCCGTCTCCGGCGGAGCTGACTGGCGATTGTGCGGGCCTGTTGGCGTCCCTTCGAATTCAGGGCCAGATCGATCGCGCGTCCGGCAAGGACGCGGTCGAGCAGATCATGTGTACCATGACGGATGAGGAGAAACGTAGTCACCGAAAAGCGCCTCCGTTTTCTACTGAAGTCCTCCAATAGCCGTTGCCTTACGAGTTGCCGGTTCAGCCGCCTTCGTTGATGAACTCGATGGTACGTGCCCGCGCCTCGCTGTCGGTGAACTGCTGCGGCGGCGATTTCATGAAGTAGCTCGACGGGCCGATCAGCGCGCCGCCGATGCCGCGGTCCATGGCGAGCCGAGCGCAGCGCACAGCGTCTATGACGACTCCGGCCGAATTTGGAGAGTCCCACACCTCCAGCTTCAGCTCGGCATTGAGCGGCACGCCCCCGAACGTGGTGCCTTCGACCCGAATATAAGCCCACTTCCGATCGTTCAACCACGGCACGTGGTCGCTGGGGCCAACGTGGATGTTTCCGGGCGCCAGCGGTACGTCGAACTGGCTGGTAACGGCTTGCGTCTTGGAAATCTTCTTCGACGTGAGCCGTTCACGCTCCAGCATGTTCTTGAAATCGGCATTGCCGCCGAAATTGAGCTGGTAGGTGCGATCGATCCGCACGCCGCGCTCGCGGAACAAGTTGGCCAGCACGCGATGCACGATTGTCGCGCCGACCTGGCTCTTGATGTCGTCGCCGATGAGCGGCAAACCGACGTGCTCGAAGCGGCCGCGCCATTGCGGGTCGGAGGCAAGGAACACCGGGATGCAGTTAACGTATGCGCAGCCCGCCTCCAGCGCTTGTTCTGCGTACCATTCGGATGCCCGCTGCGATCCGACTGGCAGGTAGGACACCACTACGTCAGTGCGGCTGTCGCTCAAAACCGCGGAGACGTCGGATTCTGGCGCATCCGATTCCTCGATGTCTTCACGCAGATATTGCCCTAGGCCATCGAGTGTTCGCCCTCGCTCGACGCGTATGCCGGTCGGCTTTACGTCGGCAAAACGATAGGTGTTGTTCGGCTCGCGCCAGATTGCCTCGGCCACGTCGCATCCGACCTTGCTCGCGTTTACGTCGAAGGCCGCGGAGATCTCGACGTCATCGATGTGATAACCACCGACCGAAACATTCATGAGGCCGGGAACGGGCTCGTTGCTTTCTGCGCCGGCATAGTAGGAGAGACCCTGAACGAAGGACGAGGCGCAGTTACCGACCCCGATAATGCCGACACGGATCTTGTCGGAACGCTGTAACGGCGCGTGCATATGGTCTCTCAGTGTTTGGCGTCTGCCTGCTCAGATGGTCCCTGCGAGCTTCTTCATCTCTTCATCTTCATCTTCATCTTCATGTTCTTCTTCTTTGCATCCCTAGATAAGTTCCTCACGAGGGTCGAACGTCAAACTGTTTTGTTTGTTCCTGACGAACGATGGAATCGGCATTTCGACGACCTTCCGCTAACTTTGCTAATTCTGCTGCGACGTCTTCTATCACCGAATGCCAGTCACCTGCTGTTCTCTGCCGGAACAGCCGCATCGTTGGATACCAGACCGTGCGCCGCAGTTCGCTCATCCAGCGCCAGTCGCACTCGGCATGCAGCAGAAGCCAAACCGGAAGCCCGAGCGCACCGGCGAGATGAGCCACAAATGTGTCGATGCAAATGATAACATCGACCGCCCGAAGCGCGGCGACGAGATCGTCAATGGCGGGCGTGCTGATGTCCAAAGCCGGAATGTCGCGCGCCTGGACACGTGCCGGTCCGCGCTGAAACGAATACAATTGAATGTTTGATATCATACTCAGCGGAGAGAATGACCGTGCCTGCATGGAGCGGTGAGGGGCAAAGTCTCCGGCACTCCAGACGAGGCCCACGCGAAGAGCCGCACTCGATAATGTCAGATTATCGACATTCCGGGCAAACAGATACGGGACTTCGCCCGGCAAGTCGTACGGCATGATCCGCAATGCATGACCGAGTTCCATGATTTCGATATGCGCATCGAAGTCAGTCGGCGGTGGACCATCGTGCAATGGAAGCACGAGGTCAATGCCCGACGCGGTCGCGACAAGCTGCATGAGTTCGGGCTGCGCCCAAAGACACACGTGCGTCGTGGTCGCGCGCAATGGCCGCGCGAAACGGAGGAATTGAACGGTGTCGCCCAGGCCATGATAGCAGCGTACCAGCACATGCTTGTCCGCGAGCGGACGGCCGTCCCAGACCCTCTGTAGGTGCCGTGGAAGAGTGAAATCAGGGCCGCCGCGAGCGAGACAATCGTTCAAATATGCATCGCTGATACGCCAAGCCTCCGCGAAGTCACCACGTCGCATCGCAGCCATCCATGGGGTGTCGCTATTCTGCGCCATGTCTTCAACCTGCAATTTGTCAGGACAAGAGGATGGCGGGGGCTTAGTTCCGGGCTGATGACATTGATCGGCGTGAAAGCGAACAGCGAGCGGAACATGTTGAAACTCGTCACGCTTGATTGAGGTGAGACACGAGGAAGGGAGGTTAGGCTTGTCGTCATCCCAGGCCGGTGCCGGCCAACATAAGCGCAACGACGCTGCGGACGCCGGGCTGTCGGGTGTTCTCGACCGCAATATCCGTGCGCTCTATGAACGCCGGCAGCGCGAGGCCGCGGCCGAAAGCCTGGAGAGCCGGGTCGCCGACACGATGACCCGCTTCGCCGGCAGCATGATTTTCATCTACGTTCATATCGTCATCTTCGGTCTCTGGATCATCGCCAATCTCGGCTGGGTCTCGGGGGTGCCGGTTTGGGACCCGTCCTTTGCGGTGCTCGCCATGGTCGCCTCTGTTGAGGCAATCTTCCTTTCCACCTTCGTGCTGATCACGCAGAACCGTATGGCCGCGGCCGCTGACAAGCGTGCTGACCTCGACCTCCAGATCAGCTTGCTTGCTGAGCATGAAGTGACTCGGCTGGGGGCGGTCATCTCCGACATTGCCACGGCGCTGAACGTGCAAACCAAGGCGCAGCGCGAGATCGAACCGGTCAAGTCCGATGTCGAGCCGGAGTCCGTGTTGAACCGGCTCGAAGCTCAGAACGACCAAGAGTAGAAATACTGGTGCGATGGCAAATACAATTTGCGGGTGCTGAGTTGATCAAAGGGCCAGCGCCGACAGACACTTCGCGCTTTTTGAAAGCCGCTCTCTACCGCGCAGGGCGGCCGACCCGAGAATTGCGGTCACGCCACAACACGACGGGGATATGGGGGACCGGGAATTTGGAATCCGAGAAAAGACGGGAGACCGCACCCCGCAGCCGCCCGCCTTGTCCCTCTGGATGAGGATGGCGTCTCGCAGCCGAGGCAAGGTTCAGTTACGAGGCACCGTGTCAGTAACTCAGAAAAACCGAGTGCGGTTCCGCGACGTCTTAGCGCGATCGGAAGCTCGGCCGTTTCCAGATAGTCCTCTAGAAACTCGCGTGCCTTCACTCAGCTGCCGATGCTCATTCTGCGCCCGTTCAGCAACCGCTCGCGCTATGTCTTCCGGCAAAGGCGACGACGCGAAGCGGGTACGAGTATTGGCCGCGGAGAATGTTGCCAATGATCGTCCGCTCGTCCGCCTCAGCCTCTCCGTCTCGCGGTAGGCGCCGTCCAATTGGCTGAAGTCGTCCACCACAATGTGGACTATGACGTCGTGCTGCAGCAACCCGGGTGCTAATGGCGGGCTTCTACCCAAACGCAACTCACTCTCGCTATTGCTTCACCCGGTTAGCTGCACGAGCGGGGACTTTGCGCAGATTTCGGCAATCGATCCCAGTGGCCAACGTGCATAGCTCAAAGTCGCCGGCCTTCTGACTGCGGTCCTGTTCGCCTTTCAATGTTCGATCATCTGCCATGGCGCTCGTGGGCGATCCTTGCGGGAAAACGTTCGGGGCAGGACTGTTCGGCCTGGTCCGCCATTTGGCGCAAACGTCGCGCTTTCTCTAAATAAATCTGTCTGACTGCGTCATCGGGCGCGTATCCCGCTGCTGCTTCGGCCGCCGCGGCCTTCCGGCGGTATTTCACTGCCATCGAGTCCATGCTCGTCCCCCGGGTAACGGGTAATATGACCCTATAGGCTTGCAACTAGAATCATGTCTCGCGTTTGATGGTCAACTTCGCTCGGAACCACGGCGATGGCATCGAGGACCAGATTTTACCGTACCAAGGCGCAGCAGGCGAAAACGCGTGCTGCCCGGCCTCCAGTTCTCGCCTTCGTAAGGAGTTTCTAGATCTGGTGCGGCAGTGCGGGAGCACGTAGCCTATCCAGAACGACTGTCAGTGTGCGGCGCAAACATCGACAATTGAACCCGGCCACTATCGATTCGGACTAGTCTGCGGTGTTGTACACAGGCTTTCACCTGATGGACTATCTCATCGTTGAGGCTGATCGCGCAAAGCGCGCCATCGCGCCGCCCCTTCGTTTAGGACACACCTGTTCTGGTTCTACCATAGCACCGTGCCAACTGGCACGATTTGTTCACCCGCAATTTCGCGAGGTTATGGCCCAGAACGTCCGTCGCACCCGTGCGCGCCCATGATCGTTTATCCTACAGCACCAGCTTATGCTGATGGATGGGGTGCGGTCGAATTGCCGCACGACTTCATCGAGCCTTCCACCTTCTGCCGCCTCCAGCATCAGCTGCGCTGCGTGCTGCCAGGGCACCCGTGCCGCTTCGAACTGATCGAGATCGAGAACGTAGCTTCGGCAGTCGGTGAGCAGGCGGAGCGTCTTGCCGCCTTTGATCACTATTGGCCGCGGAAGCTTTCGCCTCCAGTCTTCCGATCTGCGCTTTAACCGCCGCTTCATTTTTTCGCTCGTCCCGCGCCACGGTAGGTGGCCGGGCTTCAGACGAAGCCACTAGGTTGGTCGACGGACCCATCGGCCGACCCCGATGAGGATACACGCGCCGATAAAGCCGGCCACGAGATAACCGAGCCAGCCCGGGCCGAAACTGACTCCGAGTAAGCCAAACAACCAACTAGCAATCGCCGCGCCGATGATGCCTAGAATGATGTTCATGAGCATGCCCATGTTGCTGTGCATGAACTGCTCGGCAAGCCAGCCAGCGATGCCTCCGATGATGATGGCGGCAATCCATCCGACCTGGGTTTCGTCCATAAAATCCTCCCGGCCAACATCCCGCAGTGCGAGGCAGAGATTATAACTCAGGCGATGGGGGAATGCTTCAGGCGGGCGTTCTAAGCCAAAATGGGAACCTTATCCTTGGCTCACCGCGGGCGACGACCGCCAACGTCTGATCGGCAGGGGCCGCTTCAGCTTCAACGCCTCCTCGGCCGGCGCCGTCATCCAGGTCTCGATCTCCGCCGGGGTTTCGCCACTCGGCTTCAGAACTGCAATCGCCCGGTGAGGCTGCCGGTGTAAGTTGTGATGTCGTGGCGCAAGACCAATTGCCCGGCCGCGCTGAGCTGCCAGCGGGGGGACAACAAATCGAGGCCGATGCCAAGCGGATATTCGCTGCGTGTGTCCTCGGCTGGCAGGCGCTGGAGATCATAGGCATAGCCAACCGAAGTCCAGAGCCGTCCCGTCTCGAACGGCAGCGCCAAGCGCATATTGCCGACAAGCTGGGATGAATCGGTCACTTCCGCCGGCGTGGTTTGAAAATCGGTCGCCGCCGGATTGATCGCCTCGTCATAGGCGGGCCGGTTGTTGTCGCTATAGCGGTGGGAGAAGCTCGTGGTCAGCAGAAAGCGCGACACCGGCAGCGTCAGCGCGGCGCCGACAGAGCTGGCGAAGGACGTGGAGTCATAGCTCGCCGAGTAGATCGGCATCAGCGGCGTGCCGGTGCGGGTCTGGTCGCTGCTCCAGCGGCCGACGCTGATCGCCACCGGAAAGCTCAGGAAGATGAACGGCGCATAGACGCCATAGCCGGTCACGCTCCAGCCGTGCGAATCGATGTGGGTGTTCTGCGCGTCGAGCCGCGCCGCCGCGTTGAGCACGCCGCCGGCAAGGCCGAGGACGAGTTGATCGTTGGCGGTGAACGGCGAGACGATGCGGTAGTCGTAGCCGATCTGCAGCGAACGGACATCGACTACACGTGAGAAGCCCGGCCGGCTGTCGTTGATGTGGCCGAGGCTGGCGCCGCTCCAGATGCCATTGTCGAGCGAGCGATATTGCGAGAGCGCCTCGGTCGTCGCCGCGATGCGGTTCGCGAGCGGCTCATCAACCGCGGCGCGCTCCTGCGCGAGCGTCGGTATGCTGAGCAAAACGGCGGAGAGCCCGAGCCAAAACCGCATGCGATGCCCCACCTACATGCCCGGTGCCGCGGCCGGCGTGCTGGCGCCGCCCGGGATCGCGGAACGGTCCAAACCGATCACGGAAATGTCGGAATGGCTGGTGAAATAGCGATCGATTACCGCGTATGTCGGGCTATTTGGATAACAGTTAACGTAGAAAAGCGAACCATTAACGGGCTGCACGAGCAGGTAATAAGGCCGGCCCTGATTGTCGATGAACTTCTGCCCGACGACTTTGAAGCCGACGCCCGGCACCTCGTATTGCGGTAATATAGGCGCAACAACGGGACAGCTCGCGCCTTGTAGCAGTAGCGCCAGTCCCAACAACGCAAGGACCCGATAACGCCACGACCACCGCTTCCAAACTGTCATTCCCAAACTCTAATTCGAACTTGAAATTGCGATATATCAGACTGAGGTCATGTCCGCCCGGTCATGCGAGAGCCAAGATACCAACCGAACGACCTTGCATCATATGTCGCAGTTGTGGCGACCGAGCAACTAATAATTGCGGTGGATGTCCACATATCACCCACCCGCGGAAGCGGGGGCGGTCGAATTGGATTCTACGAAGCCGGACCGGGAAATCCTCGCGCCGGTGTCCTAGACGAAGGCTTGGGCCTCATCCTTCCGCTCGCCCCGGGCGACAATGGTCAGTGCGCCATCGGGCAGGGCCCCTGGAGTTCTAGCGCCTCCTCGGCCGGCGCCGTCATCCAGGTCTCGATTTCCGCCGGCGTGGTCAAGATCACCGGCATCGCCTTGGGATGGATGGCGCCGACGACATCGTTCGCCTCGGTCGTCAGGAAGCCGAAGAGCTGATGCTCACCTTCAATCGGGTTAGCTTTCGTCCCGCGCGTGCCGTGCCAAGTGGTCCATATGCCGGCGAACACAGCGAGCGGCCGGCTCTCATCGAACACGAACCACGTCGGCGTCTTCTTTGGCTTGGTGTCGGCATATTCGCAGAAGGATGTCCACGGCGCGACGCAGCGGTTCTCCGGCTTCAGCCATCGCCGCCAATGCGCGTTCTTGGTGTTGCGGATGTTCGTAACCGGCGCGCCCCCGAACTGCGGCGGGGATGGCATGCCCAGCGGCCCATGGTCAGTTCGCGCACCCCGTCCGGCGCGTTCGGCACGATGGGTGCAAGATAGTCAGGGAAGACGCGGGCAGGGGCGGGAGGTTGCCCGTGGTATCGCGCATTGCCCGAGTCAGGGCGATAATGGTGGCTTGGCTTTTGGTGAGGCTATAGAGGCTGCACGTTTAGGCGAGGCTTCGTCAGGCTTAGTTAGCCCGAGCGCATTTAACGCTCGTTCCTTGATACGCACAGGGTCGCGCTCGCCCGTAGCGGTGACATTGACGATGGCTTTGGCGATATCTTCCGTCAGCGGGTCGTTTCGGTTTGTGACGCGCAGTTCGACCAACGCGCTTTCATAGGCGAGGGTCATTGGTTCAATTTCATCGGGACCGAACGCGCCACGAGAAATCAATCGATAAATCGCCATGAATCACCTTCCCCGGTGACTGACGCCGCGAGTCGGGGACGGACGAGAGACCACCGTGACCTCTCGTCCTCTCGCACTGGATGACGCCTAGCAGCCGGCAGGGGGTCAGCTACAAGTCGCGGCCAGCAATTCGGCATGCTAGTGTAGGTTGGGTCCGGCCGCCAGCATTTCCACACATGGCAGGAGCAGGGCTACTACTCGCTGAGAGCCGAAGAAGCTCGCATTCAAAAACAAGGCGCTGAGCGGCGAAGGAAGGTGCGCCATCCCTCTTTCAAAGGCGTGAGGCAGGATTTGTAGCGGTACCATCCCCCTCGATCAGGGGATGACTTTCATCCTTACGCTCGCGGTTGCGACATCTTTGCGGGCTTCAAGTCCGGGGAGCGTCGCAATCACACATCTGGCGCAGGATGGCCGGCAGCACTGCTCGTGCCGTTCCCGGGCTTGATCCGCTCGCGCACGTGCTGTAGCACAAACACGCGAATGGCCGAGGAAAGGTTGGCATCCTCCCGGTCGTCGTCGATCCCGCGCAGCAGATTCGACATCGTCACCCCTTGCGCATCGGCGATCGCGCGCACTTGGCTCCAGAAGGGCTCCTCGAGACTGATGCTGGTCTTGTGTCCACGGATAACGACTGAGCGCTTGACGATGGCTGATGTGCCGCCGATTTTCATGGCTTCCCCCGATATCTGCGAAATCCGGCGGGCAAACTTTAGCCGTCATTCCGTCCCTCAGGCAACACCCTGGGGCGTGATCAGGATCAGACTTCGGGCCATCCAGGCATTGTCCTTGGAGCCCCTATCGGCTGATAATCCTATCGTAATGCGCGACGCCTGTGTCGTCAGGAAACCCAACAGCTGATGCCCGCTCTCAACCCGGTTAGCGTTCGTGCAGCCTTGTGAAATAGGCTCGGCAGAAGAACTGTAGTCCGCAATGCATTGAATAGACTCGCAGCTAACGCAGCGCATCATGTCATAGCGAGGATGGCCAACGCGCTCGGGTATTGATCTCTCAAGCCGTAAGAAGCCGCCGCATCCTGAGCATGCGATCCGCTCGATTTCATCGGGTTGCGAATGCAAGCCGTCCGTCATTGCTTTTTCTCGCCATGAAAGCACTAGCGCGAATGGGTACTCCGCAAGGAAAGTACCTCCTCGCTCGCGATTGGACTATGCGGAATGTCAACCGACCAGTTTTGCTCGACGCCCGTGTTGGGAGTGGTTGGATGGACCGAAAGGAAACTGCTGTATTGGCCGAAAATGTCCGTATCGGCACGATCTACGTTACTTGTTCTGGTCTGTTGCTTGGCTGGGTATATTGGCTGTGGCTCGCCGTTAAGGTCGGCAGCTTTGTGATGTTTGTCTTTGGGGTCTTTTTCCCTTTGGCAATCATCGCTGCCATCTTAGGGCTATGGTCACTACTGGTGGGAATGCCGACCTGGCTTTTGCATATGGTCAGTTAAGGGCTCAATCGTGCGCTGCTATTCGCTGAAAGAAGCTCACAGCGACAAAAACGAGAGGCCGCATCTCCGCGACCCCTCGTCTGCGGACGCCCGCGAGAGGCAGGGCCCCACCCTTCAGGCCTCTCATGCCGTCTGCAATGGCACCGCGCAGCCGCACACGGGCTAGGCCGCATGGCGCCGCTCCAATAACTCGTCCGATTTGTCAGTGTTCCGACGGGCTCGGCGCGATTGCGTACCAACCGGTGCCATTCGCTGAATTGTGGTCTCTAACTGAGTTGACGGAGTTTGCGTATTACGAAGATAAAAGCGCTGACTCGAGCTATCAGACTTGCGCGAGGCGAGCGGTTTTTTACCTGAGTTCGGAATATGAGGTAACAGTTGAATATTGGTGAGAAGACTTTTAATCGAGGGGACTCATTCAGTCCGCCACGGGCTATTTTTCGGAAACTGGTGTACCTTTTCTCCTATCACTTTATTCTCACCCGCAAACGCTCCACCATCACCCGGGTCGTAGGCTTCGATCTTGTGGTGCCGCCGACGGTCTTCCACCCCAAGATTTTTCTCACCAGCGCATTTTTCGCGAAATTTCTACAATCATTAGATCTTAGGGGGAAAACCGTCGTTGAGGTTGGCACTGGTTCCGGAATACTCTCACTTTCGGCGGCCAAAGCAGGAGCACTATCTGTTACTGCCCTGGATATTAATCCGGCAGCCGTCGAAGCTACGAACTTGAACGCTGCCAAGAACGGTCTGGTTCAGATAGAGGCGTTTCAATCCGATCTTTTCTCGGCTATTCCAGCAGAGCGCAAATTTGATGTCATCATTTCAAGCCCGCCCTCATTCTCCGGCGAACCACGCGATGATGCGGACCGAGCTTGGCATGCCGGTCCCGGGTACCGGGATATCCTGCCGCTTTTCGAGCAAGCCGCTCGGAGACTGCAGCCGCACGGACGAATGTATCTCTTGCTTTCATCAGACACGAACCGTGCTTTGATGGATAGCCTGATCCGTTCGGCTGGATTCAATTCAACGCAAATCGCAAGGCGGTCAATCTGGATAGAGGCATTTTATCTGTACGAGCTGTCGCTAGCACGTGCCGTGCACCTATCGTAAATCCATCCACTGCGGTCGACCGAGAATCGTGCGACGCTGCTGCTCGATGTTGAATTGGTGCAAACTGATCTTGCAACGGTGATCGATCTGCTATGGTCACCGTCGGCTTTGAAGTCGTTCAGCTACTCGAGGGATTGTCATCGGGGGTGAGCAACAGGCACCGCCTGAACTCACGTCAAAACATTCGGGCGTCGGATCGTCCCGAATGACGAGGAGTCAAGCCCGCCCAGCGGCCTCTCGTCCCGTCTGGCGAACTGGCGTCCCGCAGCGGGGCTAGGGGTGAGCCGAGCCGCGCCGGTTGGCGCGCGCTTCCTGCTTAGGCCGACGAGCGCGAAGTTTATAGGCTTTTGCGGCCACTGAGTTCAGCGAACGCCCCAGCAGTCTCGCCACTTCTCGTGGAGGTACCCCCGCCTGCCAGAATTGCCGAAGGCGCGCGACGTCGTCATCGTTCCAAGGTCGGTTCAGGGGTCTACGTGCCATGGGCATTCGCCGGGGCCTAGATGAACGTACAATCCCGCAAGGGTTCCGGCGGTTCCCCATGCCGCCGCTCAGGGCTGCAGGACGCGCCACCGCCATGGTGGTCATATCGGCGCGCCAGCTGACGAGAAACGCCGCTGTGACGTTGAAGCGGCAACGGGACCTTCGTGAGAGCGGGCGCGTTAACATGGTTGGAGACGGGCAGGAGCAATGCCCATGGTCGTCGAGTTGCGAGAGCTCTATAGCAGTCCCAACGGCGATCGTTGGTATCTCGTCCGCGACAGTGATTCAGGACAGATATTTATCCGGCACGAACCCAATCTCCCTTCCGGCGGGAAGGCGGCAGACCTCGAAGTCAGTGCGTTCCTTGCTCGAAGCGGACAAGGCCCGGAGCATCGAGAGTTGGTCCGGCTGATCGGGACATTGGTGGAGCGTGACCTCTCCTTCAAACGCGGAACGGTTGCGCGGATCATTGTAGAGCTGACCGACGGCTCAAAATGGCACATTTGGCCGGGCGACTTGGCCACGATACTAGGGTGGACGCCTGAGGCCGAAATTGAGGCTTTGCCGATCGAGGACGAATTTTGCTCTCATGTTCTCGTCGACCAGTCCAATGGGTCCAGGGTGCGTGTTACTGACGCGAGTAACGGATTGCCCCGTTGAAAAACTGCGCAAGTCTTTGGGGGGTGGCTGACGGTCGTCAGCAGCATCAGGGCGAGAACGTCGAGGACTACGATGAAACACGTCGTATTGGCTGCACTGACAGCCACATGCCTAGCAGCGGCGATCGACGCCGCTTCGGCGCAACCGCGGTTTGATGGCTATTACGACGACGAACAGCCTCGTTATCGGGATCGCTATCGTGAGCGATACGACGATGACCGTGATCCCGGATACGATCGCAGGGAAGACTATCGCGAACGACGAGGCTCCCGAACACAGAGGTGCCGGCCAGGCTTTACAGTTCAAGATGGTGTCTGCAAGCCCTATACGGGCCGCTAGCCGCGTTGCACTTCGCGGATTGTTGCCGACACCAAACGATCGCCCCGCCCAGCGTAGAGAAGTCGTCGCCCGATTCAGAGTGCCCCGTGCGGATGTGCCAGCGACTCCGCTCGCGGGTGATCGAAAACTCTCCGATGCGATAGACTGACCGGCCTGACTTGCCAGTGTCGGGAGTCGCGACTGAATCGCGAAGCATGGCCCTCTCTCCCCTCGGCCAAAAAGCTTGCCCCAGCTCCTGCGCCATTCAATTATCGTTTCTAGCCTGAAACAAGCGCTCTCTGCATGCGGTCTGACTCGGGTTTCACTTCGACCGCCGCTGGAGCTTTTCACTCCAGCGGCAGTGCCCTCGGAGTAACTCCGAGGGAGCATCGACCTCGATCAGGGCATCGTGTAGGTGCGTACTTATCGCCGTCGTTTTAGATTTGAGCGCTTGGTGTAGGTCATCCTCCGGGCGCCGGGAGTCCGCGCATGACCAAAGAGCACGTGACCGCCACAGCAACCGAAGAAATCTTCCAGGCTGAAGATGACGGCACTGGAGACGCACTTCGGCACCGCATTGATGTCGCTATTCAACGGTGCTGGCGTGATGACATGGGGCTTGAGGAATTGGTTCAATCCGTTCGGCGCAAGCTGCGGAATGGATTTGATGGCTGGGCGCATTAGGCCGCTTCCAGCTTTCAAAGACTGTTCCTCGACGTCGCAACCGGTGGGGCAGCGGGTTTCTGGGCGCAGGTCGGAATAGAGGCCACAAATCGTCCCGCTAACTGGCTAGCTAACAAAGTTGGTCCATTGGTAGTAACACTCGTGGCCCTGCACAACCCGACACCACTTTCGGTATCCACGTAGCTCGCGGGAGAACCCCGGCGTCGCAAGGCGCCGGGGTTTTCGTTTGCGTCGCCCGCGTCATGAAGTGCACATCGCGGGCATAGCCTTCGTCCGTGTTGAATGCGATCACGCGAACCGGGCGCGAATACTCGGCGCGCAAGAGGTTGTCGATCACGCTCGCGGCGTCCGCTTCGGCGTCGTCGGTTTCGCGATAGGGGCGGCCGAGATCGCCGAAATCATCGAGCACAATGCAGACGGCAGCCTCGGGCGCGAGTGGGAGGCTTTGACGCATACACAACCCTTCAGCGTGGGAAATTAGTCGGCCGGTTTCAATGCCACGTAGTAGACGCCGCAAGCGTCGTGAAAGTTGCCTCGGCGCGCGCATTTGGTGAGTTCCGCCAAGAGGTCGGCAGGGGAATGTCGGTCCCGTACTGATCGACAAGCCGCGCGCGGCTCAACCTGC
>DASXJV010000090.1:0-3087 GCA_036497205.1 Bradyrhizobium sp. | reverse complement strand
AATACTCGATTCCGCGCTTTGCGGCGCTGGCGCGCGATTCCGGCTGGACGGTCAAGGAGTCCTGGACCGACACAGCCGGAATGTTCTCAGTTCACGCGCTGACGGCCGAATAGGCGGGAGAATAGTCGTTCGTCGCGGCCGGTGCCGGACGACGGCAGGAAGGGGCGCCTACGCTTCCGCTTTCGATCTGAGCGAGAACGACTCCCAGATCGCGACGACGATCAGCAATGCCGTCGTCGTAGACGAACACGAGATCGAAGAACAATTCGGCGTTGGTGACGCGGCTGGGCCGATCAGGCGCGATGACACGAAACATTGCGCCGCGGGGATTCTCGGTCATGGTGCGGCCCCGCCCAAGGCTACTTTTTGGAGCATGATCTTTTCGAAAACCGCTTCACACTTTGCGCTAGCGCGCCCTCCGGGTCCGGATCATGCCCCGGGCTCAGCCTTCCGGCACCCCGGTCTGCAGCGCGAGCGCATGCAACACGCCGCCCATCTGGCCGCGCAGCGATTGATAGACGATCTGGTGCTGCTGCACGCGCGACTTGCCACGGAAGGATTCCGAGATCACCGTTGCCGCATAATGGTCGCCGTCGCCGGCAAGGTCGCGGATCGTCACCTCTGCATCGGGGATCGCGGCCTTGATCATCGACTCGATATCGTGGGCGTCCATCGGCATCCAGTCGGTCTCCCCTGTTTCCGGTGCTCGAACTAGTGGAGCGGATTTGGCGTTCGCTACTCTATCAGCCGCGCACTCCCAAAGCGAACGTCAAATCCAAAGCTCCACTAGAATCAATATTTTGGCTAGTGTGGCGGTTCAGAAGTCCGCATCATTCTTGCTGCAAGTTCGTCATGCGGACTTCTGAACCAAAGCCACACTAGATCAATAAGTTGCTAGTGTCCTTCGATTCCGAAGTTCACAAACGCAGGTGCCGCATAATGATGCGAACTTCGGAATCGGGACACTAGTGGTCCTTTGATTCTAACATTCGCAAACGGGCTTGCCGCGAATGGAATGCGAATGTTGGAATCGAACCACCGGCGACGGCTCGCGCGACCGTGAGGTCGGAATTTAGCGCTGACGGCTTTCAACGTCACCCATTGTGACACTATATTCCGTGTCCGTTCATTAAAAATCCGCGGGATCGCGTATGGCGCGATTCGCCGCAGGCTGACCAAAGGGCGAAACAGCATGAAACTCCCGGGTCCCGACCATCCCATCACGATTACCGTCAACCCCAAACGCGTGCGGGTGAGCGCCGACGGCATCGTCATCGCCGAGACGACCCATGCGCTCACGTTGAAGGAAGCAAGCTACCCCGCCGTGCAATATGTGCCGCGGCAGGATGCCAAGATGGACCTTCTGAAGCGGACCGAGCGGGTCACGCATTGCCCGTACAAGGGAGATGCGAATTATTTCAGCATCGCCGCCAATGGCAACACGCTGGACAACGCGATCTGGACCTACGAGACGCCGTTCCCGGCGATGGCGGAGATTTCCGGCCATCTCGCCTTCTATCCGGACAAGGTGAAGATCGAGGAAGTGGCGTAGGCTTCGCCTCGTCATTGCGAATGCGTAGGGTGGGCAAAGCCAACGGGTCGCGCGAACGCGCGCCCGATGACAGGCTCCGCGTGCCCACCACGATCGTTTCAGCAGGGATGGTGGGCACGGCGCTGCGCGCCTTTGCCCACCCTACGAACCTCGGATTGCCTCGACCCGTTACACCCTGAAGATCGTGAGTCCGAGGATCAGCAGCACCAGGAAGATCACGACAAAGACGTAGAACAGGAAGCGCGCGATGTCGGCCGACGCGGCCGAGACGCCGGTGAAGCCGAGAATGCCGGCCACGACCGAGATCAGGAAGAAAACCAACGCCCATTTCAGCAGTGTCACAGCTCAATCCTCCGGCCTGCGGGCCGCCGCCGCGTTGAATCCGGCGATGTAACTTTTGGCGTCGCAACTGGTTCCAAGCCGCGGCCCGGCTTCCGATGGGCTGGCGAGAATCTCCCTGCGCCGTTTTGCAAGGCCGGGCGCGCCCGCGACACAATTGGCCTTGCTCAATTCGGCTCCCGGCGGCAACATCGTGATTACCAGCTGCCGGGGCAGGTGATGACGTCGATTTCTCAGACAGGCGCGCCGGCGCGGGCGCAGGCGGCGCCAAAAGCCAAGGCGCGCAACGCCGCGCTCGACCGCGCCCGCACCTTCGTCACCATGCTGGTGCTGATCCACCACTCGGTGATCGCCTACACCTATTACGGCCATACCGACAAACAGTCCTTCCTCGGCTTCGACTGCACGGTGCTGTTCACCGACAGTTTCTTCATGGCGGCGATGTTCTTCCTGTCCGGCCTGTTCGTCTGGCCGAGCCTGCAGCGCAAGGGCATCGGCTGGTTCCTGCGCGTTCGCTGGTGGCGGCTCGGCGTTCCCTTCATCGTTTGCGCGCTGCTTGTGATGCCGTTCGCTTACTGGGCAATCGAGCTCGAGCTGCACAATCCCAACACCACCTTCGCCGAGTTCTGGTGGCGGACGGTGACCGTCGGCCCGTGGAACAGCGGTCCGGCCTGGTTCGTCTGGGTGTTGCTCGCGCTCGATGTGATCGCCGCATTCGTGTTTTACGCGCTGTCCGGCTGGGTCGAGGCGATCGGCAAATTGTCGCTGGAGAGCTTTGGGCGGCCCGCGCTGTTCTTCTGGGCGCTCTTGATCGCATCGATCATCCTCTATGTACCGGCCCTGTTCTATTTCGGTGCATCGCGCTGGTTTTCTGTCGGTCCGGTCGCGATCCAGGCAAGCCGCATCCTGCTTTACCTGCTGTACTTCTTCGCCGGCTGTGGCATCGGCGCGGCCAGCCTGGACCGCGGCTTGCTTGCGCCCGATGGCGAGATGGCGCGGCGCTGGCCGGTGTGGCTCGGTGCGACGATCGCAAGCTATGGCTGCATTCTCGCGCTGATCTACGTCAAGCATTCGGTGCTGCCGGACGTGAACTTTCAGCCGCTGTGGTGGAGGGTGGCCTACGCGCTGGCGTTCGTGGCTTACAGCGCGGCGCAGACCTTCAATATCCTGGCGCTGTTCCTGCGCTTCGACAATGA
>DASXJV010000089.1:0-3413 GCA_036497205.1 Bradyrhizobium sp. | reverse complement strand
CCGGCCGATGTGGGGCACCTATTGGGAATGGGATGCGCGGCTGACGTCGGTGTTGATCCTGTTCCTGATGTATCTCGGCTTGATGGCGCTGTGGCGCGCGGTCGAGGATCCGTCGCGCGCGGCGCGCGCCGCCGCCGTGCTGACCCTGGTCGGCGCCATCAATTTGCCGATCATCAAATTCTCGGTCGACTGGTGGAACACGTTGCACCAGCCGGCCTCGGTGTTGCGCATGGGCGGATCCACGCTCGACCGTTCTTTCCTGATTCCGCTTCTGGTGATGGCGATCGCGTTCACGCTGCTGTTCATCACGCTGCATCTGGCGGCGATGCGCAACGAGATCCTGCGCCGCCGGGTGCGCGCCTTGCAGATGGCGCAAGCCAGCCAGCGTTCGGCGTGAACGCGATGTCGCTTGGTCCCTACGCGTCGTTCATCGTGACATCCTATCTGCTGGCCACAGTCGTGGTTCTGATCCTCATTGCCTGGGTCGCGATCGACTATCGCCGCCAGAAGATGCGCCTGCGCGAGCTCGACGCGTCAGGCGTGATCAGGCGCTCCGGGCGTAGTGCGGCGGATATCCGATGAACGAGCCTTCAACACCAGGCGCATTGCCGCAACGCCGGTCCTGGATCCAATCCTGGCTGATGGTGCTGCCGCTGCTCGCCTTCGCCGCACTGGCCGCGATCTTCTGGTTTCGGCTGGGAACCGGCGATCCGTCGAAAATTCCCTCCGCCTTGATCGGCCATCCGGCGCCGCAAACCGCACTGCCTCCGCTGCAGGGCCTGGTCAATAACGGCGCACAAGTGCCCGGGCTCGACCCTGCGGTGTTCAAGGGCAAGGTCAGCGTCGTCAATGTCTGGGCATCCTGGTGCGTGCCGTGCCACGACGAAGCACCGCTCTTGACCGAGCTGGGCAAGGACAAGCGGCTGCAGATCGTCGGCATCAACTACAAGGACGCGCCCGATAATGCGCGGCGCTTTCTCGGCCGCTACGGCAATCCGTTCGGCATTGTCGGCGTCGACGGCAATGGCCGCGCCTCGATCGAATGGGGCGTCTATGGCGTGCCGGAGACTTTCGTCGTGGGCCGCGAAGGCACCATCGTCTACAAGATGGTCGGCCCGGTGACGCCCGATAATATTGACACCGTGCTCAAGGCCGAGATCGAAAAGGCGCTAAAGGCGGGAAGTTAACCGCTCGACGTCATTCCCCGATGTGCGTCGGCAATTGTCGACATGAGGCGACAGGCCCGGACTACCATACCGCCGATGGTGGTCATGGAATCCGGGCTCGCGTCTTCGGCACGCACCGGAATGACGGGGAGAGTTTGCTCCAAATAAATTTTCGCTTTTATCTGCCGTTCATTTGGCGGCCATGTCGCCGCCACGAATGCAAAGCTAGCCTGATCTCGTTACTTAAACCGTCCTTGGAGGGATCCCATGCGTCATTTCACGCTCGCTTCACTCGCTGCAACTGCGCTCACCTTGGGGTTATTGACGGCTTCGCCGTCGATGGCCCAGACCGCCCAGCCCGCCGCCAAATCCGACAAGATGGCTCCCGCTCCAAAAGCGCCCGCCGCCGACTCGAAGATGGCGCCCGCCGCCAAATCCGATCTGCTCGACATCAATTCCGCGAGCGCCGAACAACTCGACGCGCTGCCGGGAATCGGCAAGGCGTATTCCGCTGCCATCATCAAGGGCCGTCCCTACAAGGGCAAGGACGAGCTGGTGCAGAAGAATATCGTGCCGCAAAAGACCTATGACGGCATCAAGGACAAGATCATCGCCAAGCAGAAGAGCTGATTTCTACTTAACCTCTCCCCGCTTGCGGGGAGAGGTCGGATCGCATCAAAGATCCGATCCGGGTGAGAAGCTCACCCCTTCGACACGTCGCCGGCCTCCGCCTCGCTCGCTTCCAGCGACGCCGGCTCCAGATGGTAGCGCTTGGTCAGCGGCATCTGCGTGATCGCAAAGCCCATCGTCAGCGGGATCACGCCGAACACCTTGAATGCGACCCAGAAATCGGTGGTCTGGGTGCGCCAGATGATTTCGTTCAGGATCGCCATCGCGAAAAAGAACAGTGCCCAGCGCATCGTCAGGATACGCCAGCCTTGCGGCGTGAGGTTGAACATCTGATCGAACACGATGGCGATGAAGGAGCGGCCGAACAGCAGGCCGCCGCCAAGAATCGCGGCGAACAGGCCGTAGATGATGGTCGGCTTGACCTTGATGAAGGTTTCATCGTGCAGCACCAGCGTCAGCGTGCCGAACACGATGACGATGACGCCAGTGACCAGCGCCATCATTGGCACGTGCCGCGTCACCACATAAGAAGCAATCATCGCGGCGACGATGGCCACCATGAATGCGCCGGTCGCCACGAACAGATTGAACTTGGCGTTCGCGACGAAAAAAATTACCAGCGGACCCAGTTCGGTCGCGAGCTTGAACAGCGGATGCGGGGTGGTCTTGTCCATACGTCACCTGTTTGTTGCCGTCATCATCCGCAACCGGGTCTCGCCTAAGGCAAGCCCGGGCATGACAAGAAACCTAAGATTCGATCCCTGCAATCGCCTGCGCAAACTCGCGGGCGGTGAACGGCGCGAGATCGTCGACACCTTCTCCGACACCGATGAAGTGCACCGGCAGTTTATGCTTCTCCGCAAGCGCCACCAGGATGCCGCCGCGCGCGGTGCCGTCGAGCTTTGTCATCACGAGGCCCGTGACCCCTGCGATACGATGAAACGCCTCGACCTGCGACAGCGCATTTTGTCCCACCGTCGCGTCGAGTACCAGCAGCACCGCATGCGGCGCCGACGGATCGACCTTGTTGATGACGCGCACGACTTTTTCGAGCTCCTTCATCAGTTCAGCCTTGTTCTGCAATCGACCGGCGGTGTCGACCAAGAGCACGTCGAGCTTTCCGTCCCGTGCCGCTGACAGTGCGTTGAAGGCGAGGCTCGCGGAATCGGAGCCCTGCGCGCCCGCGATGACAGGCGATTTGGTGCGCTCGCCCCAGATCTTCAACTGCTCGATCGCGGCGGCGCGAAAGGTATCGCCGGCGGCCAGCATCACTTTGCGCCCTTCGGCGGAAAATTTGGCCGCAAGCTTGCCGATGGTCGTGGTCTTGCCGGAACCGTTGACGCCGACCACGAGAATGACGAACGGCTTATGCGTGTTGTCGATCACAAGGGGCTTCGCCACCGGCGCAAGGACTTTCTCGACCTCGGTCGCGACGACCGATTTCACCTCGTCCGCCGAGATCGACTTGTCGTAACGGCCGACGCCGACGGCGGATGCGATACGCGCCGCCACCTCGGTTCCCAAATCGGCGCGCAGCAGCACATCCTCGATATCGTCCAGCATCGCGCGGTCGAGCTTGCGCTTGGTGACGAGATCGGCCACCGCCGTCCCGAGCGA
>DASXJV010000088.1:0-23834 GCA_036497205.1 Bradyrhizobium sp. | reverse complement strand
GCGGAAGCAGTGAAGCGGCCGAAGGCGTAAGCCTCTCGTTCGTCCTGCCCGGGACAAGCCCGCGCATGACGACTGTGGGCAATTGCGCGCCCATCCCCTACATCAACAAATCAATCAGATGCGGTATCAACGGAATGTCCGCCGGCGGCATCGGGTAGTCGCGCAATTTGTTGGCGCGGACCCAGGCGAGTTTCTGCCCCTCGCGTGCGATCACCTCGCCATCCCAGCGCCGGCAGATGTAAAGCGGCATCAGGAGATGGAAATCATCGTAAGCGTGGCTGGCGAAGGTGAGCGGCGCGAGGCAGGCTTCGCTCACGGTGATGCCTATTTCCTCGTGCAGTTCGCGGATCAGCGTCTGTTCCGGCCGCTCGCCGGGTTCGACTTTGCCGCCGGGAAATTCCCACAACCCTGCGAGTGTCTTGCCCTCCGGCCGCTGCGCAATCAGCACGCGCTTGTCGGCGTCAACCAGCGCGCAGGCGACCACGAGGGTGAGATTGATCGTCATTCCGGGCTCGCTCGCTTCGCTCGCGCCCTCAGACGCGCCAATTGACGCGTCGGGGAATGACGCAGGTAAGATGTGAATTGCGCTCATGACCGGTAATCGCCGTTGATCGCGACGTATTCCTTGGTGAGGTCGCAGGTCAGCACACGGTCGCGGCCTTTGCCGAGGCCGAGCGCGATTCTGATCTGGATCTTCGGATTCTTCATCGCGGCTGAGACTTCCGCCTCGTCATAGGATGGATCGCGCGCGCCACGGCTGGCGACGCGGATGCCGTTGAAGGAGATCGCAAGCTTGTCGCGGTTGGCGGGCTCGCCGGCCTTGCCGACCGCCATCACCACGCGGCCCCAATTGGCGTCCTCGCCGGCGATCGCGGTCTTCACCAGCGGCGAATTCGCCACCGACATCGCGATTTTGCGCGCCGATGTTTTCGAGATCGCGCCGTCGACGATGATCTCGACCAGCTTGCGCGCGCCTTCGCCGTCCCGCGCCACCTGCTCGGCGAGATCGGCAAGCACGGCGCGGAAGGCCTTGGTGAAGGCCTTCAGGCGGGGATCGTTGGCGCGGCTGATTTTAGGCGCGCCGTTCGCGGCAGCAGTACCGGTGGCGAAGGCGAGCAAGGTATCGGACGTTGAGGTATCGCCGTCGATGGTGACGGCATTGAAGGTGTCTTCGACGCCGCCCTTCAACAGCGATTGCAGTGCGCCCGCGGCGATCGGCGCGTCGGTGAACACGAACGCCAGCATGGTCGCCATGTCGGGCGCGATCATGCCGGCGCCCTTGGCCATGCCGTTGATCGTCACTTTCGCCTTGCCAAGCTTCACGGTTGATGTCGCAACCTTGGGAAAGGTGTCGGTGGTCATGATCGCTTTCGCCGCGCTCATCCATTCCCCCGGCGCGGCGTTCTCCGCCAGCGTGTCGAGCACGCCGTTGAATTTCGTGGCGTCGAGCGGTTCGCCGATCACGCCGGTGGAGGCGAGAAACACCTCACTGGGGCTGCACCCGAGTGCCCTGGCGGCAATGTCAGCCGTCAGCCTCGTCGCCTGCCGCCCGGTCTTGCCGGTGAAGGCATTGGCATTGCCGGAATTCACCACCAGCGCGCGGGCAAACCCTCCCTTGGAAGATCCGCCGCCTTTCAATTTGGCGCGGCACCATTCCACCGGGGCGGACGGGCACTTCGATTTGGTGAAGACGCCGGCGACCGCGGTCCCCTTGTCCATGACCGCGAGCAGCACGTCGGTGCGGCCCTTGTAGCGGATACCCGCGGCAGCGGTTGCGAGCTTCACGCCTGCAATCACGGGCATGTCGGGGACGTCCGTTGGGGCGAGCGGGGAGACAGCGGTGGACATGAGGGCTTCCGGCTTGGAGCAAGGGAAGCGCTCCTTATCACCTCAATCGTCAGGGCGGGAGAGGGCGTGCGACGTAATCACCACCATGGGTCGTCCCCGCGAAAGCGGGGACCCCCATAGCCACCGGCCTTGTTGATAGTAGAAGGTATCTGCCACACCGCTCAAACGCGAGGCGGCGCCGCATGGCCGCCCGCCGTTAGCCGGGACGATGCAGTCTTACTTCTTGGCAGGCGCCATCTTGCTCTCGGCGGGCTTCGCAGCCTCCGGCTTGGCCTCTGTCTTCGCGGCGGTGTCTTCGGGCTTGTCCATGCGCTCGACCTTGGCGGCTTCGCGCAGCTTCGCAACGTAATCCGCCTGCGCCTTCCGGGTCACATAGGTCTCGATCTGGCCCTTGACCTGATTGAAATCGGGCGCCTTGCGGTTGCGCTTTTCCTCGACCTTGATGATGTGCCAGCCGAACTGCGACTTCACCGGATCGGAGATCTTGCCCGGCTCGAGCGCGAACGCGACGGTGGAGAACTCCGGCACCATCTGATCCTTGGTGAAGAAACCCAGATCGCCGCCATCGGATGCGCCGGGATCCTTGGATTTCTTCTTGGCGAGTTCGGCAAAATCGGCACCCTTCTTGAGCTCTTCCGCGACCGCCTTGGCCTCGTCCTCGGTCTCGACCAGGATATGTCGGGCGTGAACTTCCTGTTCGCCGGTGATCTGCTTGGAGGCGTCCTCATAGACCTTCTTCATGGCTTCGTCGGTGGTCGCGGCCTTGCCTTCGGTCGCCAGCAGGCTGTCCATCAAGAGCCGGTTGCGTGTAAACGCGAGCCGCTTTTTGAAATCCTCGTTGTTTTCGACTTTCTTGTCCTCGGCGGCCTTGGCGACGATCTTCATGTCAATCAGGAACGCCAGCACGTTTTCCTTCTTGGTCGCGGGGTCCATCTGCGCGAGGCTGGGCCCGAGTTCCTCCTCGGCGAGCGCGACGTCGCTTTGGCGGATTTCGGCGCCGTTGACCTTGGCGAGCACCGGGTTAGCGTCTTCAGCGCGTAGCGGGAGACCGCCGAAGAGAACCATGGCGAGACAGCCGGTCACGGCGGCCGAGGCGAGGCCGAAGCGCAGGCCGGTTTTCGTGTCCGGGAACGAGGAGGTCATGGAAAATCCTTATCTTCAAAGATGGGGCTGTTCGGGGCGGCGGGACACTCGCCCAATCATGGGCCCTTGGCAACGCGAAAAGTCTGTCAAAATGATGAAATCCTTGACAGCTTCGCGCCGTTGACAAGCCTTTGGCCCAGCCATATCTCTGCCAAACCGGGTCGGTGGCGATAGCGCGTATTTGGCTGCGTTTTCGGCTATCGAACCTTGGATTGCTGAATTCCCACTCATTTGGCGGATGCTCCCGGATCGGGGCCGTTGCCGCGATGCGTCACGATGAGTTGATAGGCAACCGGGTGGACCATTTCACGGCTGCAACGCCGAACCGCAGAAACAGGAATTTGGCATGATCGGCGCGCTCGCCCGCAAGTTTTTCGGCTCCGCCAATGACCGGCGGATCAAGGGATATCAGTCCCGCGTCGATGCCATCAACGCCCTTGAGCCGGAGACAGCCGCGCTGTCGGACGAGGCGCTGAAGGCGCGCACCGTCGAATTCCGCAAGCAGCTCGCCGACGGCAAGACGCTGGACGACATTCTGGTTCCGGCCTTCGCCACTGTGCGCGAGGCGGCCAAGCGCACGCTCGGCCAGCGGCATTTCGACGTGCAGATGATCGGCGGCATGGTGCTGCACGAAGGCGACATCGCCGAGATGAAGACCGGCGAAGGCAAGACGCTGGTCGCGACGCTTGCGGTCTATCTCAACGCGCTGGCCGGCAAGGGTGTCCACGTCGTCACCGTCAACGATTACCTCGCCCGGCGCGACTCCGAATGGATGGGGCAGATCTACAGCTTCCTCGGCATGACCACCGGCGTGATCGTCCACGGCCTTGACGACGCCGAGCGCAAGGAAGCCTATGCGCGCGACATCACCTACGGCACCAACAACGAATACGGTTTCGACTATCTGCGCGACAACATGAAGTACCGGCTCGAGGACATGGTCCAGCGCGGCCACTTCTATGCCATCGTCGACGAGGTCGATTCGATCCTGATCGACGAGGCGCGCACGCCGTTGATCATCTCGGGCCCGCTCGACGACCGTTCGGAATTCTACAACACCATCGACACCTTCTTTCCGAAGCTCGACAAGACCGATTACGAGGTCGACGAGAAGCAGCGCACGGTGACGCTGACCGAAGCCGGCATGGAGAAGATCGAGACCCTGCTGCGCGACGCCGGGCAGCTCAAGGGCGAGTCGCTCTACGACGTCGAGAACGTCTCGGTCGTTCACCACATCAACCAGGCGCTGCGCGCACACACGCTGTTCCAGCGCGACAAGGACTACATCGTCCGCGACGGCGAGGTCATCATCATCGACGAGTTCACCGGCCGCATGATGCCGGGCCGGCGCTATTCCGAAGGCCTGCATCAGGCGCTGGAAGCAAAAGAGCATCAGCCGGTACAGCCGGAAAACCAGACGCTGGCCTCGATCACGTTCCAGAACTATTTCAGAATGTACGAAAAGCTCTCCGGCATGACCGGCACTGCGGCTACCGAAGCCGACGAACTGTTCGACATCTACAAGCTCGAAGTCGTGGAAATCCCGACCAATGTGCCGGTGGCGCGCCTCGATGAAGACGACGAGGTCTATCGTACCCAGACCGAAAAATACGCCGCGATCCTGGCCGAAGTAGAGCGCGCCAATGCCCGGCTGCAGCCGGTGCTGGTCGGCACCGCTTCGATCGAGAAATCCGAAATCCTTGCCGAATATCTGAAAAAGAACGGCTATAAGCAAATCGATTTCGGCAACGAAAATGCGATGGAGAAGCTTTACGCCGCGGCGCGCGCGGGCAAGCCGGCAAAACTGTTCGCGGTGCTGAACGCGCGCTTCCACGAACAGGAGGCCTACATCGTCGCGGAAGCCGGCGTGCCCGGCGCGATCACGATCGCGACCAACATGGCCGGCCGCGGCACCGACATCAAGCTCGGCGGTTCGCTCGAAATGCGGATCATGCACGAGACATCAGGGATTACCGACGAGGCCGAGAAGGCCGCGAAGATCGAGCGCATCAAGGCCGATGTCGAGCGCTTCCGCGACATCGTGCTGAAGGCGGAAGATACAATCGAGGTCGAGCCGGCCAAGGGTGCGAAGCCGGCGAAAACCGCGGCCCGGCCGGGCGGGCTCTACATCATCGGATCCGAACGCCACGAATCGCGGCGCATCGACAACCAGCTGCGCGGCCGCTCCGGGCGCCAGGGCGATCCCGGGCGTTCGAAATTCTTCCTGTCGCTGGAAGACGATCTGATGCGGATTTTCGGGTCCGACCGGCTCGATTCGATGCTGACGCGGCTCGGCCTCAAGGAAGGCGAGGCCATTATCCATCCCTGGATCAACAAGGCGCTGGAAAAGGCGCAGCAGAAGGTCGAAGCCCGCAACTTCGACATCCGCAAGAATCTCCTGAAGTTCGACAACGTCCAGAACGACCAGCGCAAGGTGATCTTCGACCAGCGCGTCGATCTGATGAAGGACGAAAGCGTCGCCGAGACCGTCGCCGACATGCGCCGCGCCTTCGTCGAGGATGTCGTCACCAAGCACGTGCCTGAACACGCCTATGCCGAGCAGTGGGACGTCGCCGGCCTCAAGGAAGAATTGAAGCGCGTGCTCGATATCGATCTGCCGGTCGACGAATGGGCCAAGGAAGAGGGCATCGCCGACGAGGAATTGCTGTCGCGCATCGAGCAGCGCGTCGATGAGCACATGGCGGCCAAAGTGGCGCAGTGGGGCCCCGACGTGATGCGTTACGTCGAGAAGACCATCCTGCTGCAGACGCTGGATCATCTCTGGCGCGAGCATCTGATCATGCTCGATCATCTGCGTCAGGTGATCGGCCTGCGCGGTTACGGCCAGCGCGATCCGCTGCAGGAGTACAAGTCCGAAGCGTTCAGCCTGTTCGAGGCGATGATCGCGCACTTGCGTGAGGCGGTAACGGCGCAGCTGATGCGCGTCGAAATCGTGCCGCCGGAAGACCAGCAGCCGGTATTGCCGCACATGGAAGCGCACAAATTCGATCCGAATACCGGCGAGGATGCGTTGGCGTTCGCCGGTGCCTCGCTGGTGCCCGCGGCCACCGCCAACCGCGATCCGAAAAATCCGGCAAGTTGGGGCAAGGTCGGCCGCAATGAGGATTGTCCCTGCGGCTCAGGCAAGAAGTACAAGCACTGCCACGGCAAGTATGCGTGAGTTGCGCCTGAAAACGCGCTGACGTCATCATCCGCAAAAGTGGGAATCGTCGGGTGGGCAAAGCGTAGCGTACCCACCATCAAAATGCCGATCTCACGATTTTCACGGTCGGTGGGCACGGCGCGAAGAGCGCCTTCGCCCATCTTACGATTCTGCCGTGATTTTGGCCTACTTAAACGCCGAGAAGCGGCTCTCGAACGAATTTGCCTGCACGATCGGCTGTGCCCCGGCAACGAGGCCATCTTTCGCCGGCGGCGGAGCCGCTGCGGCCTCGGAGTCGGCGTTCGCCGGCTTCAGTGGCGGGCGAGCGGCCGCCTGTTTCGTATCGCTCGCCTTCGGTGCCGCGGCCTTCGGCGCCGATGCTTCCGGACGCGGCTCGTTCCGCTTGGCCTCGGTGACTTTCGGTTTCGCCGGAATGGGCTGCGCGCTCGCGGTGGTATCTGCGGCGGCGCCGCCGAGGCCCACCTTGCGGGCGAGGTTGCTGAAGAATCCGTCGGATTGCGCGCTTGGCGCCGCGGACGCGACCCGCGTCTTGGGAGCGGGTGCTTGAGCCGGCGCCATTGAAGCCACCGATGGCTCTTGCGGTGATGTAACAGGCCCGCGCGGCGGATTGACTGTCGAGGGAATGGTGCCGGGCGCACGGGAAAGCGCCGCGAGCGACAGGCCCTGACCATCGCCGCCCTCCGACAGTCCGGTGCTGGCGTCGGGCAGCTTGGCGGCGAACACCCTGTTCATGCCGCCGTCGATGCCGGTGTTGATGCGGGCGACAGGCGTGCCCCGCGAAATCAGCTTGGCGGTCTCGACCTGGTCTTCCTGCTGTTTCTCGCGCACGGCGTTGGCGACTTCATCCGGGATGACATAAGCGGGGCATTTCGCGGACGCGTCGAATACCGGATCCCGCTTGGCATCCGGCGTCTTCGCGGCGTCGAACACGTATTTCTTCTCGCAGAAATCGACCTTCGGCTCCTGGTGCGTCACCTCGAAATGATCGTAGCCTTCCTTGATCATTTTCCAGAACGGCATGTTCGGATTGTTACGATGTTTCGCCATATTCAACGGCGTCATCCGGAACGGATAGGCCTGCAGCTGGAACGCGCGCTGGCCGCCAAAGAAGGATTCCCGCCCCAACGAATAGATTTCCGCGATCTGTTCATCGGTCATCGCGTAGCAGCCGCGAGACGAACAGTCGCCATGCACCATCAGCTGCGAGCCGGTATGTCCCAGCGCCTTGTCGTAGGCGTTGGGATAGCCGGTGTTGAATGAAAGATAATACGCCGACTGCGGATTCATCTGCGCCGGGGTGATGGAATAGAAGCCTTCCGGCGCCTGGCGGTCGCCTTCGCGGACCTTGGGTCCGAGGTCTCCCGACCAGCGGCAAATCGGATAGGTCTTCAAGAGTGCGAAGTGGCCGGAGCGATCCTGTTTCCAGACCTCGAGCTCGGCCTCCTGCTTGAACAGCCGGACCAGCATCGGCGACTGCAGGTCCATGTCTTTCCCCGTCATGTCGGCGACGAGCTTTGCCGGAACGGGCTGGTTGGCCTTGGCGTTATTCGCGAGCGAGACATCGTCGCTGTTGCAGCCGGCCAGCAATCCACCGGCCGCGAGCGCGACGGTTGTGATGAGCGCGCGACCGAGCGAGCGACAAATCAATGCAAAGCTCCACACCCAACGGGCAATTTTCGCACCCCAACTATAGCGTTCATGCCCTGAAGCCATTGATTAAAATACTACCCTTTAGGCCGCTTGCTCGCAAGCCAATCAAGGCGTCACGGCGGGTTCCCGCCTAGGCATGGTCAATAGACGTTAAATATCGGTGTCTGGGCCTAATTGGGGCCGAAATGGCGGATTTTTGAAAAGGCGGGGGTTATCGCAAGGACGGCCATTTTGGCGGCTTTTTCCCGAAAAAATGGCGGCTCAGCCCAACTTCCTGCCGATATCGAGGAATTTCTGGCGCCGCTGCTTGCGGATCGTGTCGGCATCGAGATTGCGCATATCGTTCAGGGCTTGCGCGATGGCCTCGCCGGTGGTCGCGATCATGGCGGCGGGATCGCGATGTGCGCCTCCGGCCGGCTCCCTCAGGATGGAATCGATCACGCCAAAACGCAGCATATCCTGCGCGGTGATTTTCATGCTGGTCGCGGCTTCCTGGGCCTTGGTGCCGTCGCGCCACAGGATTGAGGACGCCGCTTCCGGCGAGATTACGCTGTAGATGGCATGCTCGAACATCAGCACGCGGTTCGCGGTGGTGATCGCGATCGCGCCGCCCGACATGCCTTCGCCGGTGATGATCGCAACATTGGGCACGCCGAGCGACAGGCAGGCATCGGTGGAGCGCGCAATGGCTTCGGCCTGTCCGCGCTCCTCCGCGCCGATGCCCGGATAGGCGCCGGCGGAATCGACGATTGACAGCACGGGAATGCCAAACCGATCCGCCATTTCCATCAGGCGAACCGCCTTGCGGTAGCCCTCGGGCCGCGCCATGCCGAAATTATGCTTGATGCGGGATTCGGTGGTGGCGCCCTTTTCCTGGCCGATCACGCAGATGCTCTCGCCGCGAAAGCGGCCGAATCCGCCCATCAGCGCTTCGTCCTCGCCGAACTTGCGGTCGCCCGCCAGCGGCGTGAATTCGGGGATCAGCGCGTTGATGAAATCGCTCAAATGCGGGCGCTGCGGATGGCGCGCGACCAGCGTTTTCTGCCACGGCGTCAGATTGGCGTAGAGGTCGCTCAGCGCCTGCGCGGCCCTTTCCTCGATCCGCGAAATCTCATCGCCGATGTCGCTGCCGGTCGCCGCCAGCGCCCGCAATTCATCGACCTTCGATTCGAGTTCGGCGACGGGCTTTTCGAAATCGAGATAGCTGCGCATGTGATCCGGCATCAAATCAATATAAGGAAGAACGTGCTTTCAGGCGACGCGGATTCCGGGTCGCGAGAAGAAAGCACGCATCTTCAATTGCTTAGCGCGCATTCCGACGCGAGATGAGACCCGTTTTGCTGATTGCGCGCTAGGGGGTCGCGGGCGGGAAATGGCTCTTTCAGGTGAGAAGGCGCCGAAGTCAAGGCGGCAGAGGTGTCCCTACTTCTCCGCCAGCGGATGCAGGTCGCGCACCAGGCTCTTCAGGCGCTCTTCGACCACATGGGTGTAGATCTGCGTGGTCGAGATATCGGTATGCCCGAGCAGGGTCTGCACAATGCGCAAATCAGCGCCGTTGTGCAGCAAATGGCTCGCGAACGCATGACGCAACACATGCGGGCTTACCAGCCGCGGCGCCAGTCCGGTTGAGGCCGCCAGCTCCTTCAGGTCGCGCGCGAAATGCTGCCGCGTCAAATGTCCGCTCTCGCCGAACGAGGGAAACAGCCATTTCGAGGCCGCGGCGTTTTTTTTCTTCTCCGGCTTGAGCGCTTCCATCGCCGCGAGGTAATCGGCCATCGCCTGCCTCGAAGCCTCGTTCAGCGGCACCAGCCGTTCTTTGTTGCCCTTGCCGCGCACCACGATCATGCGTGCGTCGCGCCGCGACGCCGAAAGCGGCAGCGCCACCAGTTCCGATACCCGCAAGCCGGTGGCGTAGAGCACCTCGAGCAGGCAATATAATCGCATCGCGCGAAGCCGCTGCAGCGCAGAGGCTTGCGCTGCCGTCAGCGCCTTTGCGCGCGCCAGCAGACGATCCACATCCGATATCGACAGCACTTTCGGCAGGCCGCGCCCGCGCTTTGGCCCGGACAGGATCGCCGCCGGATCGTCGCTGCGAATCCGTTCGTTCATCAGGAAGCGAAACAAATGCCGCATCGCCGACAGCCGGCGCGCCACGCTCGACGACTTGAAACCGCGCACATCGAGATCGGCGAGGTAGTCCCGCAGCGCCTGGGTTTCGACGCCGGCAAAGCCCTTGCCGGTGCGAGCTAGAAATTCCGACAAATCCGTGAGGTCGCGGCGATAGGCATCGAGCGTGTTATCGCCGGCGCCCTGTTCCGCCGCGAGCATGTCGAGGAACAGGTTGGTCAGCCTGGCATCTGAGGTCTTGGAACGCATTGGTCTTCGGCGTCTCCACAATGACGGATGCGCGCCCCCTCTCCCGTGGTGGGGAGAGGGGGTACGGTGTATCGATCGAGCCGAACCCCTCACCCGGCGCTACGCGCCGACCTCTCCCTATGGGAGAGGTGACGCTCACATCCACGAATCACAATCCTAGCGCCTATTTCTTGAGGAACCTGTCTGCGGGGATGGTGACGGTCATTTCCCGCGGCTTCGGGTTAACGAAATTCGCCAGCGCAAAAATCACGCCATAGACGATCCCGCCGATCACGGCGATCACCGTCAGAAAGCGGAACAGGCTGGGCATCAGCGAGCCTCAGGCGGCGAATTAACCATTGAAATCATCGGGGATGGCCGAGCTTGACTACCAACATGTTCGCCCCCTCGTTGCAAGAGTCTCTGGCAACGGTAACGGCGGGGGTAGTATAGGTGGCGCGGAATGCCGCGATCCAGCGGCGACTGAGTAATTCGATGCCTGAGACAGCCTCACCGGCCGGCCCCAGCGCAACCCAGGAGGCCGAGATCACAGCGGCGCTGGGAACGCGTTCGGTCGTGCTGGTGGGCATGATGGGCGCCGGCAAATCCACCATCGGACGGCGGCTGTCGGCGCGGCTGCGGCTGCCGTTTCTCGACGCCGATACGGAGATTGAAGCGGCGGCCGGCATGTCGATAGCGGACATTTTCGAAACCCATGGCGAGCCGCATTTCAGGGATGGCGAGGCGCGGGTGATCGCGCGGCTGCTCGACGGCGGTCCGGCCGTGATAGCCACGGGCGGCGGCGCATTCATGCGCGAGGAGACCCGCAGCCGGATCGGCGGCAAAGCCGTTTCAATCTGGCTCAAGGCGGATGCCGATACTATCATGCGCAGGGTGAAGCGCCGTGCCGACCGTCCGTTGCTGCAGACGGCGGATCCCGCTGCGACCGTCGGGCGTCTGATCCGGGAACGCGAGCCGGTCTATCAGCACGCCGACATTACGATCTGGTCGCGCGACGTACCGCACGAGAAAATCGTCGAGGAGTGCATCGACGCCTTGCACGGCCGGCTGTGCGGCGACGGCGCGAAAGTAACATCGAACAGTTGGGGCGCAACACCATGACCGCGCCGCTGAAACATTCCGATTCCGTCACGGTCGATGTCGCGCTCGGCGAGCGCGCCTATGACATCGTCATCGGCCGCGACGTGCTGCCATCGCTGGGCGCCCGTATCGCCGCGTTGCGGCCGGGTGCGCGTACTGCCATCGTCACCGACCGCAATGTTGCAAGACACTGGCTTGAGAAAACAGAGGCGTCGCTGTCGGAGGCCGGCATTGCCACATCGCGGATCATTGTCGATGAAGGCGAAGGTTCGAAAACCTATGCCGGGCTCGAACAGGTCAGTGAGGCGCTGATATCGGCGAAGATCGAGCGCAACGATCTGGTGATCGCGCTCGGGGGCGGCGTGGTCGGTGACCTCGCAGGCTTCGCGGCTGCGATCCTGCGCCGCGGCGTCGATTTCGTGCAGGTGCCGACCTCCCTGCTGGCCCAGGTCGACTCCTCCGTCGGCGGCAAGACCGGGATCAATTCACCGCAGGGTAAAAATCTTCTCGGTGCGTTTCACCAGCCTCTTCTGGTGGTAGCGGACACCGCGGTGCTCGACACGTTGTCGCCGCGTCAGTTCCGCGCCGGCTATGCCGAAGTCGCCAAATATGGCGTGCTTGGTGACGAAGCGCTTTTTGCCTGGCTGGAGGCCAATTACGCCGACATTTTTGCCGGGGGCGCCGCACGCGAACACGCCATCGCCACCTCTTGCCGCGCCAAAGCTGCGATCGTGGCGCGAGACGAGCGCGAGACCGGCGAACGCGCGCTGCTCAATCTCGGCCATACCTTTGGCCACGCGCTGGAGGCCGCCACCAGCTTTTCCGACCGGCTGTTCCATGGCGAAGGCGTTTCCGTAGGCATGGTTCTGGCGGCGGAATTTTCCGCGCAACTCGGCATGATCGCCGAATCCGACGCGACGCGCGTCAAACATCACCTTGCCGAGGTCGGTCTGCCGACCCATTTGCAGGACATCGCAGGATTTGCCCAGGAGGGGCTTGCCGATGCCGACGCGCTGATGGCGCTGATGGCGCAGGACAAGAAGGTCAAGCGCGGCCGGTTCACCTTCATCCTGCTAAGGGCGGTCGGCCGCGCCGTCATCGCTCCCGACGTCGAGCCTGCGCTGGTTCGCGATTTTCTGAAAGCTAAGCTGGCACGTAAGACCTAGAGCATGATCCGGACCCGGAGGGCCGCGTTAGCGCAAAGTGGAAACCGGTTCCGAAAAGATCATGCTCCAACGAGAGAAGAAGTGAATATCACGCCATGGACTGGCTTACACTCTCCATCGTCATTGCCTTGCTGCTGGTCTCCGCGTTCTTTTCGGCGAGCGAGACCGCGCTGACAGCTGCGTCGCGCGCCAGCATGTTGCGGCTGGCGAAGCAGGGTAATCGCGATGCCGTCGTGGTTTCCAGCCTGTTCGCGATGCGCGAACGGATGATCGGGGCGCTGCTGCTCGGCAACAATATAGGCAATGTCGGCGCCTCTGCATTGGCGACCGGCCTGTTCACGGCGTGGTTCGGCGACGTCGGTGTGCTCTATGCCACCGGAGTGATGACGGTGATGGTCGTGATCTTCGCCGAGGTGCTGCCGAAGACAATCGCCATCAATGCGCCGGACCGGGTGGCATTGTTGGTCGCGCGCCCGATGAAGCTGATGGTGTACCTGCTGGGACCGCTGCTAGCCATCATCGAGGCGATCGTCCGGGTGCTGATGCGAGCGCTGGGCATCAAGATCGGCGCCAACCAGCCGATCCTGTCGCCGATCGAGCGATTGCGCGGCGCGGTCGATCTTCTTCATCACGAAGGCAATGTCGAAAAGCAGGACCGCGACATGTTCGGCGGGCTCTTGGATCTGCGCGAGCTTCAGGTCTCCGACGTGATGGTTCATCGCACCGAAATGGTGATGATCAACGCCGACCTGCCGCCGGAAGATCTGGTGCGCGAGGTGCTCGCCACCGAATACACCCGGATTCCGCTGTGGCGCGACAAGCCCGAAAACATCATTGGCGTGCTGCACGCCAAGGATCTCTTACGCGCCATCCGCGTCGCCGAAGGCGATACATCCAGGATTGACGTCTCCACCATCGCGTTGCCGCCGTGGTTCGTGCCGGAGATGCGTCCCGTATCCGAACAGCTCAAGGCGTTCCGCCGCCGCAAGACCCACTTCGCGCTGGTGGTCGACGAATATGGCGAAGTCGAAGGCATGGTGACGCTTGAGGACATTCTGGAAGAGATCGTCGGCGATATTTCCGACGAGCACGACGTGGTGGTGGCCGGCGTTCGCGCCCAGCCCGACGGTTCGGTGGTGGTCGACGGCTCGGTGCCGATCCGCGATCTCAACCGCGCGATGGACTGGGATCTTCCAGATGAAGAGGCGACCACTATCGCAGGCCTGGTGATCCACGAGGCGCGTTCGATCCCCGAACGCGGGCAGAGTTTCACCTTCCATGGTTTCCGCTTTCGCGTGCTGCGACGCGAGCGCAACCGCATCACCGCGTTGCGGATCGTGCCGGTGACACGAGAGGTCGAAGTCGAGGAAAAAAAGCCGAAGCGGGCCGGCACGGCGTTTTAGAAGCGTCCGAGGTCGTCATCGTCCGCGAATGCGGGCGATCTGGTACGCGCCGCCTGCGTTCCAGCTTCGATGCCTCTGATTACCGGATGACCCGCTTTCGGGGGCATGACGGCGAGGATCGCGCGTGGAATCTCAGCCCCCGGCTTCCCCGGGCGCATGCGCCTTGATCGCCAGCGCGTGCACCGAGCCGGCGAGTTCCCCGGCGAGGGTTGCATTAATCATGCGGTGGCGTTCGACCCGGCTCTTCCCCTGGAACGCCGGCGACACAATATAGACCCTGAAATGCGTCTCGCCGCCCGGCCTGTGGCCAGCGTGGCCCTCATGAAGATGCGATTCGTCGGTGACGTCGAGGCTTTCCGGCGCGAAAGCTTCACGCAACTTGTTTGTGATAATATCTTTGGTGCTCATGGCGGCGGCAATACGTCCATGACCGCCCCTTCGTCAATGGCGCATCGAGAGTGAGGTATTCGCAATGTCAAGACTTGAAGCTTTTCGCATTGCGTTGTCATAGTCAGTCATGCCGATTGATTCATCAAAATTCTTCGACTCCATTCGCATCAAGCCCAACAAGCTGAGCGCGAAGCAGCAGGCGCAGGCGCGCGAAGAATCCGCCATGTGCGAATGGCCGGACTGCAAGAACAAGGGCCCGCACCGCGCGCCCAAGGGCCGGGCCAATGACAAGGAATACTGGCACTTCTGTCTCAATCACGTCCGCGAATACAACCAGTCCTACAATTTCTTTTCCGGCATGAATGCGGACGCGGTTGCGCGTTACCAGAAGGATGCGTTGACCGGCCATCGTCCGACCTGGAAGATGGGGGCCAATACCAGCGCCAAGAAGGGTAAGGGCAGCGCCGAGGCCGATCTGGAGGGCGCGTCCGATCCGTTCAGCATGTTCAGCGAACTCAACGGCCGCGGCCGCTGGCGGCCAGGTCCAGGCGGGGCCGCCGGCGAGACCAAGGTTGAAACCCGGAAAATATTCAACGCCGAGCGCAAGGCGCTGCAGGTGATGGGGCTGGGCTCAGATGCGACGCTCGAGACCGTCAAGGCGAAATACAAGGCGCTGGTGAAGCAGCACCATCCCGACGCCAATGGCGGCGACCGCTCCACCGAGGATCGCCTGATCGAAATCATCAAAGCCTATAATTATCTTAAAACCGTGGTGCGCGGCGCGAGCTGAGCCCCTGCATCAGGCTACCTGGCGTCAGACCATTTCCGAATCCCGCATTTGTTCCGAGGTCGCCAAGGTAATCAGCTTGCCGAGTTCGACAAAGTGTCGCTTGCGCGGCGAGCTTCGGCGCCAGGCCAGGCCTACGACGCGGCGCGGCTGCGGGTCGGTGAAGCGCATCAGCCTGATATCGTCCTGGCGGCATTCCAGCTTGATGCTCAGTTCCGGCAGCAGCGTCATTCCGAGGCCGTTGGCCACCATCTGGACGATGGTCGAGAGATTGGAAGCGCCGAATGTGTCGATGTTGTCGACGCGCCGGAGGCTGCAGAACGACAGCGCCTGATCGCGCAGGCAGTGGCCTTCTTCGAGCAGCAGCAGACGGTCCTGCTGAAGAAGATCGGGCGTCGCCCGAATGCGGTTCGAGATGCGCCGCGACTTCGGCATCGCCAGCAGGAAGCGATCGTTGAACAGTTTGATGGTTTCGATTTCCGGATTCTCGACCGGCAATGCGAGCAACAGCAGGTCGAGTCCGCCATCAAGCAGTTCGTCCACGAGATGATGGGTCTGGGTTTCCCGTAAGTGCAAATCGAGATCGGGAAACCTGTCGCGGATCAGCGGCAGCAGGGCCGGCAGCACATAGGGCGCGACCGACGGAATTACGCCGAGGTGCAGAGGTCCGGACAGAATATTGCCCTGCCGGCGAGCAAGATCGACGAGGTCGCGAGCCTCCGCCAGGATGCGGGTGGCGCGGCCGGCGACGTCCCGCCCGGCCTCGGTTAGCATGACGCCATTGCGGCTGCGCTCGATCAGTTCCACGCCGAGCGTCTTTTCCAGTTCCTGAATCTGCATGGAGAGCGCCGGCTGGGACACGGAGCACTGTTCTGCGGCCTTGCCGAAATGCCTGACGCGGGCGACGGCCTCGAAATATCTGAGTTGTTTGAGTGAAATCATGCGATCAGATTTTCTTATCAAGATCCATCATTAATACGATTAGACCTGATAGGCAACCCTTTCTAGTTTCTGGGCAAACGTCCCCAAAAGGAGAAGCCGATGAGCAAAAATCCAACCATGACGACATCGTCTGGCGCGCCGGTCGCCGATAACCAGAATTCCATCACCGCGGGACCGATGGGGCCGGTCCTGATGCAGGACTTTCACCTTTTGGAGAAGCTGGCGCACCAAAATCGCGAGCGCATCCCGGAGCGCACCGTCCATGCCAAGGGCTCGGCTGCCTACGGCACGCTGACCATCACCAACGATATTTCGAAATACACCAGGGCCGCTGCGCTCTCGAGGGTCGGCAAGAAGACCGAGGCCTTCCTGCGCTTCTCCACCGTCGCGGGCGAGCGTGGCGCGGCCGACGCTGAGCGCGACGTGCGCGGCTTTGCGCTGCGCTTCTACACCGAGGACGGCAATTGGGACATCGTCGGCAACAACACGCCGGTGTTCTTCGTGCGCGATCCGCTGAAGTTTCCCGACTTCATCCATACCCAGAAGCGCCACCCGAAGACCAACATGCGCTCGCCGACCGCGATGTGGGACTTCTGGTCATTGTCGCCGGAGAGCCTGCATCAGGTCACCATCCTGATGTCCGACCGCGGCCTGCCGCAGACCTATCGCAACGTCGATGGTTTCGGTTCGCACACCTACTCGTTCATCAATGCCAAAAATGAACGTTACTGGGTCAAGTTTCACTTCAAGACCATGCAGGGCATCAAGAACTGGACCAACGCCGAGGCCGCGCAGAGGGTCGCCCACGACCGCGAGACCCATCAGCGCGACCTGTTCGAGTCGATCGAGAAAGGCGATTTCCCGAAGTGGAAATTCTCCGTGCAGATCATGCCGGAGAGCGATGTCGGCAAACACTGGTACAACCCGTTCGATCTCACCAAGGTATGGCCGCACGCGGATTACCCGCTGATCGAGGTAGGTATTCTCGAGCTGAACAGGAATCCGGAAAATTATTTCGCCGAGGTCGAGCAGGCCGCGCTGACGCCCGCCAATGTCGTACCCGGCATCGGCCATTCGCCGGACAAGATGTTGCAGGCGCGCGTCTTCTCCTATGCGGACGCGCACCGCTATCGCGTCGGCGTCAATGCCGAACAGCTTTCGGTCAACAGACCGCGCTGCCCGGTGCATCACTATCACGCCGACGGCACCATGCGGCTCGCCGGCCATTCCAATCCAGACGCCTATTACGAGCCCAACTCAATGGGCGGCCCGGTGCAGGACATCAACGTCAAGGAGCCGCCGCTTGCGATCTCTGGCAACGCCGACCGCTACAACCATCGCGACGGCAATGACGACTACCGTCAGGCCGGCGACCTGTTTCGGCTGATGAGCGCCGAGCAGAAGGAGCAGCTGTTCGACAACATCAAGGCCGCGATGGATGGCGTGCCGGTCGAAATCGTCAAGCGGCAGGTGACGCATTTCTATCGCGCGGATCCGGATTATGGCATCGGCGTCGCCACCCGGATGGAACTCAGCGCCAGCGATCTTCCCGCGCAGGCGGCGGAGTGAGTTCGGTCAAGCGAAACAACTTCAACATATAAGGAATATGTGGATCATGACCGCGCCCGAACGTGCTCAGTTTTCCAACAGTACTAACGTCGTGGACGAGATATTCACGGAGGCCAAAATCGACGCTCTCAACACCAAACTGGTCGAGCGGGGCATTTCCGCCGACCAGGTGATCGCGATTCTGCCGGTGGAAGCACAGATGATGGTCAATCCGACGCCACCGCAGTTCCGCGTGCTTTACCGGACGGCGTGATCAATCCGCGACGTCGTCCTGCTGTCCAACAGCCGGACGACGTCGCGGCGCCTCATTCGATGATTTGATCGGCACGGGCGAGCAGCGCGGGTGGCATATCGATGCCGAGCGCCTTGGCGGTGTTGAGGTTGAAGACCAGCTCGAATTTGGTCGGCTGCTCGACCGGAATATTGCAGGCGAAAATCTTATCGAGGATCCTTCCGAACCGGCTTTGGTGCCGGCTCGATCACGCCTCCGCCACGCCTGCGGCGGATCGTCCAGGTGGCGAGTGCGACAATCAACGCGCCGCCGACCACCGCCAATATCCAGTAATGCCTGCCCATACCGGTATGATGCGGAATTCCGGCGTACCGATGCAGCGCGGATACCGCTAGCACTCCGGGAAGGACGTGCGCCGGCGCCCACAGCAGGACCGCCAGGATGTTGACAGCGTAAAAGCGCACCGGCGGCATGCCCAGGGCGCCCGCCGTGACTGGCACGAACGCGCGAATCGGCGGCACAAAGCGCCCAAAGAACACCGCCAGCGCGCCCCAACGATGAAAGAACGCCTCGCTCTGCGCGATCAGGCGCGGATAGCTCGACAGCGGCCATGAGTTGAGGATTTCGCGCTGGGCCTTGTGCCCGATCCAGAACGCCAGCCCGTCGCCGAGCATTGCACCGGCGATCGCGGTGGCCAGCACCCAGTCGAGCTTCAGCTCACCCCCGGGCACCAGCGCACTCAGCGCCAGGATGATGGTCGAGCCGGGAATCACTGACCCCACGACAGGAACGGCTTCCAGGAAAGCGGCGAGGAACAGCGTGAGATAGGCAAGCCACGCATGCGCCGAGACGAACGCAATCAATTGATCAATGGAGGAAGTCACAAAGCTCCTGTTCGGGCGTTACCATCCGGTTCAGACGCAGACCTAATATAGGTAATGGCAAGCATGGGACCTGCATCAAAGCTTTGTGCTCCGGGGCCCTGACTCCTGGTTGACGGGCCAAAGTACGGCGTGATTCGCAGGGCAGCCTTCCAAAAACCGCGGCCAGCGCCTATCTTGATGATAACGCAACGGAACTTTGATTGGGCCGCGGGCTTCTTCCAGCCGTTGCTCTCTGATAGGTTCCGGCCAGCACCCATCCGCAGCCATAGCGCAAAATCTGGTTTCGGGAGCGTCCGAGACCTCGGAGGATTGATGACGACCGCCGCCATGACCAAAGTGCAGGAGCCCGCCGGCTTGCCCGACATGAAGGTGTCGGTCCGGCAGGTGTTCGGTATCGACAGCGACCTCGAGGTGCCGGCCTATTCCGAAGTCGATCCGCATGTGCCGGACGTCGATTCGGATTACCGCTTCGATCGCGCTACCACGCTCGCCATCCTCGCCGGATTTGCCAAGAACCGCCGCGTTATGGTCACGGGCTATCACGGCACCGGCAAGTCGACCCATATCGAGCAGGTCGCGGCGCGGTTAAACTGGCCATGCGTGCGCGTCAATCTCGACAGCCACATCAGCCGTATCGATCTGGTCGGCAAGGACTCAATCGTCATCAAGGACGGCAAGCAGGTCACAGAATTCCGCGACGGCATTCTGCCCTGGGCCCTGCAGCACAATATCGCGCTGGTGTTCGACGAATACGACGCCGGCCGTCCCGACGTGATGTTCGTGATCCAGCGCGTGCTGGAGGTCTCCGGCCGTCTGACGCTGCTCGATCAGAACAAGGTGATCAAGCCGCATCCGGCGTTCCGGCTGTTCTCGACCGCCAACACGGTCGGCCTCGGCGATACCTCCGGCCTCTATCACGGCACCCAGCAGATCAACCAGGGCCAGATGGACCGCTGGTCGATCGTCACCACGCTGAACTATCTCGCGCATGACGAGGAAGTCGAGATCGTGCTCGCCAAGGCGCATCACTACCGCACCACTGAGGGCCGCGACATCGTCAACAAGATGGTGCGGCTGGCGGACTTGACCCGCAACGCGTTCGCCAATGGCGATCTGTCGACGGTGATGAGCCCGCGAACGGTGATCACCTGGGCGGAGAACGCCGAGATTTTCTCCGACATCGGCTTTGCCTTCCGCGTCACCTTTCTCAACAAGTGCGACGAGCTGGAACGGCCGCTGGTCGCTGAATTCTATCAGCGCTGCTTCAACGCGGAGCTCGCGGAATCCTCGGTGAACGTGGCGATGTCTTAGTCGTCGTCCCCGCGTTCCGCGGGAACGACCCGAGGTGAGGGACTACCTGCGGTGAAATCGCGATGACGACGTCCAACACCAAATTCCGTACGGGATCGAAGGAAGCGCCGACCGAGCCGTTCAAGCGCGCGGTGACGGCGTGCCTGCGCGCGATCGCGAAAGCGCCGGAGCTTGAAGTGACGTTCGCAGCCGAGCGCCCCGGCCTGTCGCCGGGCAAGGCGCGGCTGCCGGAGCCGGCGCGCAAGATGACCCGGCGGGATGCGGCCATCGTGCGCGGCCACGCCGATTCGATCGCGCTGAAGCTCGCCTGCCACGATCCGAAAGTCCACCGCAAGCTGATGCCGGGAAATCCGCAGGCGCGCGGCGTGTTCGAGGCGATCGAGCAGGCGCGGGTCGAAGCGCTCGGCTCCCGGCGGATGGCGGGGGTTGCGAAAAATCTCACCGCGATGCTCGACGATCATTTCCATCGCGGCAAGTTCGACGAGATCACCGATCGCGCCGACGCGCCGCTTCCGGACGCGCTGGCGATGCTGGTGCGCGAACGCCTGACCGGCCTCGCGCCGCCCGCGGCCGCCCGCAAGATGGTCGATCTGTGGCGTCCGCTGCTGGAAGACAAGATCGGCGCGCGGCTCGACCGCCTCGATCGCCTCGCCGAGGATCAGGTGAAATTCGGTGACGCGGTACATGATCTGTTGTCCGCGCTTGAACTCGGCGACGACCGCAACGCCGAGGCTGACGAGGACGAGAATCAGGACGACAACCGCGACGGCGAGAACGACCAGTCCGGCGCGGAGGGCTCGCCCGACAGCGACGCGGCGCAGGAAATGAGCGCCGATCAGGCGCAGGCGTCGACCGACGAGATGTCGGAAAGCGCGATGGAAAGCGCGCAGGCTTCCACCAGCGACACGTTCGACGACGGCGAACTCGGCGACGACGAGACGCCGGGCGAAGCGACGCGGCCGAATTCGCGCGGCGCCAACGAGCCACGCGGACCGGAATATCACGCGTTCGCGCCCAAATTCGACGAGGTGATCGCGGCCGAAGACCTCTGCGATCACGATGAGCTGGAACGCCTACGCAGTTATCTCGACAAGCAGCTCGCGCATCTGCAGGGCATCGTTGCGCGGCTTGCGAACCGCTTGCAGCGCCGCCTGATGGCGCAGCAGAACCGCGCCTGGGAGTTCGATCTGGAGGAGGGCATTCTCGACCCCGCACGCCTGTCGCGCGTGGTCACCGATCCCTATCATCCGCTGTCGTTCATGCATGAGAAGGAAGCGACGTTCCGCGACACCGTGGTGACTCTGCTGCTGGACAATTCCGGCTCGATGCGCGGGCGCCCCATCACCGTGGCCGCGACCTGCGCGGACATTCTGGCGCGGACGCTGGAGCGCTGCGGCGTCAAGGTGGAAATTTTAGGCTTCACCACGCGGGCGTGGAAGGGCGGGCAGTCGCGCGAAGCGTGGCTTGCCGCCGGCAAGCCGCCCAATCCCGGACGCCTCAACGATCTCAGGCACATCATCTACAAATCCGCCGATGCGCCGTGGCGGCGGGCGCGAAAGAATCTCGGGCTGATGATGCGCGAGGGCCTGCTCAAGGAAAACATCGACGGCGAAGCGCTGGACTGGGCGCACAAGCGGCTATTGGGCCGCTCCGAGCAGCGCAAGATCCTGATGATGATTTCCGACGGCGCGCCGGTCGATGACTCGACGCTGTCGGTCAATCCCGGCAACTATCTGGAACGCCATCTGCGCCACATCATCGAGGAAATCGAGACCCGCTCGCCGGTCGAACTGATCGCGATCGGCATCGGCCACGACGTCACGCGCTATTATCGTCGCGCGGTCACCATCGTCGACGCCGAAGAACTCGGCGGCGCCATTACTGAAAAGCTCGCCGAGTTGTTCAGCGAGACCCAAGGGGTTGCGCCCGCCGCGACCGGCCACCGGCGCCGATTGCATTCGTGATTGTCTTCCGGGGAGCGAGTGAAACGAGCGAGCCCGGAATCCATAACGACGATTGGGAGTATGGATACCGAGTCCGCGCCAAGTGGCGCATGTGCAATTGCACATCGGGGAATGGCGGGTGGTGGGTTTACACCCCATGAGGAGTGAACATCTCAGCCGCCGCCGTTTCCTGAAATCGACGGCGGCGGGGCTTTCGACGATGGCGATGCCTGACGTCGCGCGGGCGCAATTGGCAACGCAGCCGCCACCGAAGCACGTCACTCCTGACGAATTCTCGGTCACCGCACCGGTCTTGATCAAGGTCAACGCCCGGCCGATTCCCTCCTTCGATACCCGCGATCATCAGCGTGTCCGCTTCGGCTCGCTGGAATATCGCAGCGGGCTGATCCTGACGTCGCGGTTTCGCGGCTTTGGCGGGCTGTCGGGATTCCGGCTCGACGCCAGGGGCGAGCGCTTCATTTCGATCAGCGACAAGGGAAGCTGGTTCACCGGCCGCATCGTCTATAATGGCCGCGAGATGACCGGACTTGACGACGTCGAGGCCGCGCCGATGCTGGGGCCTGATGGCCGGCCGATCACCGCGCGCGGCTGGTTCGATTCGGAGTCGATCGCGCTCGACGGTCCATTTGTTTACATCGGTCTCGAACGCGTCAACCAGGTTCTTCGTTTCGATTTCAGCAAGGGTTTTACGCGCTCGCGCGGCGAGGTGGTTCCCGTGCCGCCGGCGGCGCGCAAGCTGCCTTACAACAAGGGGTTGGAAGCGCTGGTGATGGTCCCGAAAGGTCTGCCGCTGGCCGGCACGCTGATCGCGATCTCCGAGCGCGGCCTCGATCGCGACAGCAACCTGATCGCATTTCTGATCGGCGGCCCGACGCCGGGGCGGTTCAGCGTTCGCCGCACCGATAATTTTGATGTCAGCGATGCGGTGCTGCTGCCGTCGGGCGAACTTCTGGTGCTGGAGCGGAAGTTTTCGTGGCTCGCAGGCGTCGGCATCCGGATCCGGCGCATTGCGCTCAAATCGGTGGCGCCGGGCGCCGTGGTCGATGGCCCCAGCATCTTCGACGCAGAGTTAGGCCACGAGATCGACAACATGGAGGGGATCGACGCCCACGTTACTCCGGAGGGCGACACTGTTTTGACCATGATCTCCGATGACAATTTTTCGATGATCCAGCGCACGCTGCTGCTGCAATTCACCCTGATGGAATAGCGTGACCCGCAAACGGACGTTCACGGGCTTGCTGGAGGTAACTTCGGTTTTTCGAAAGATCGGGAACCCAAATCCCTTCCATTGCTTTGGCCAGATCATCTGCCTGTCCCGAGCGGTCGAGCAACAGCAACGCCGTTCTAGACATGGTCTCGGGCCCGGGGTAGATGGCGGCCTCGAACAATTCATTCGACCTGTCCAGGGAACTCGCATGCTCGCCCTTCTGTTTGAAGTCACTCCGAAGCGCGACTGCTACCAACGCTATCTCGATATCGCAGCAGCCCTGCGGCCGGCCCTCGATAAGCACGACGGGTTATTGTTCATCGATCGCTATCGCAGCTTGTCAAAGCCCGACACGATTTTATCCCATTCTCTTTGGCGAGATGAAGCGTCCATGGCCGGCTGGCGCACCTTCGAATCGCACCACCACGCCCAGGTCGTCGGCCGCGAGCAGGTCTTCGCCGACTACAGGCTGCGGATTGCCGATGTTGTCCTCGCGCGAACGCCAAATGCGAGCGACTGGCGGCCGTCACGCCCATCGTCATATAACGAACCGGCTGCCCGTCCGCCACGCCATGTCGTGATTGCAACGTCGCGCGAAACCCCATGCGCCGGCGAAGCATCGGATAGCTTCGAGAGCCTGAATCGTCCGAAGGAGTTTCTATCGCTGTACGATGCCGGTGACTTCGATGCCGCCG
>DASXJV010000087.1:0-3776 GCA_036497205.1 Bradyrhizobium sp. | reverse complement strand
GGATCGCTGGAAAAATTGGTAAGCAATGTTACCTCCATTTTGGGACTATCGACGTGAGTACGATGAGCTGCGGGACGAGATTCTCGCCGCGGTCGATCGTGTCTTCAAATCCGGCCAGCTCATTCTAGGACGGGAAGGCATTGCATTCGAACGAGACATGGCTGCGTATGTCGGCGTGAGCGGCGGCGTCGGGGTCAACAGTGGAACCGACGCGATCTATATAGCACTTGCGGCGGCGGGGATTACCGCGGGCGATGAGGTGATAACGGTACCGAACACCGCGGTGCCGACGATTTCCGCAATTCAGATTCTCGGCGCTCGCCCGGTCTTAGTCGACATCAGGGAAGACGATTTCCTGATGGATGTCGATCAGATCGAAGCGGCGATTACGCCGCGCACAAAAGCAATCGTTCCGGTCCACCTGTATGGTCAATGCGTCGATCTCGATCCGCTCATGGAGATCGCGAAGCGGCACGGGTTGAAAGTCGTCGAAGATTGCGCCCAGTCGCAAGGGGCGCTTTACAAAAATCGCCGGTGCGGAAGCATCGGGACTGCATCAACCTTCTCGTTTTATCCGACCAAGCTGCTCGGCGGATATGGCGACGGCGGCATGGTGCTCAGCGACAATGAAGCGCTCATAAGCCGCGCCCGCTCGTTACGTTTCTATGGCATGGAAGAGACGTACTATGCCGAGAGGCGTGGCTACAATTCGCGGCTCGACGAAGTTCATGCGGCGATTCTGGCATTGAAGCTTCCCAGAATTGACGGCTGGATAGGTCGCCGCCGTGACATTGCGAGCCGATACAAGCGAGGATTCGAGGGCAGCGGGCTGCGGTTGCCAAAGGAAAACAGCTACGGCCGGCATGTGTATCACCTTTTTGTGGTGGAGACCGCAGGAGATCGCGACGCAGCTTTGCAGCGCATAGAAGCGTGCGGTCTTAAGTGCGGCGTGCAATACAGATGGCCGATCCATCTCATGAGAGGCTATCAGGATCTCGGCTATCGAGCGGGCCAGTTTCCGGTCGCGGAGAAAAAGGCTCAGCGGATTTTTTCGCTGCCGATCTATCCGCATTTGAAAGACGAGGAGATCGACGAGGTCATCGAACTCGTGAGGGCGGCAATCTGATGGCTGATCGGGAAAATATCCGCTGGCTGCGCGAGGCTGCCCAACGAGAAATCAGAGAGCGAAGAGATAAGTTTCTGTGCGCGAATGATGACCTGTCACGGCCGAGACGTCGTAGGGAATACTGGTCCATTCGCGCTTGAGCCGCAGCCCTGCATCCCGGCATAACGCCATCAGCTCCTGCTTGCCGAAAACAACCTCGACGACCGGTGCGCCGTAAGCGTATTTTCTCAAATACGTCGTTCGATGGTCGTCGAACACTGGCACGCTGTGGAAGACGCAGTAACGCAATGCGACGCGCGCGGCTTCGCGTATCGCCGCCTGAAAATCCATAATGTGCATAAGCGATACGCCGTTGAAGACGATGTCGAACGCGCCATTGGCGTAGGGCAACTCGGTTGCGTCAGCTACCTTGAAGTTGCCTGAAGGGTAATGGGCGCGGGCGCGCGCGATCATGGCATCTGAATAGTCGATGCCGGTGTAGCGGACGCCACCGGAAAGCAGCGTGGCGAACACATCCGAATAATAGCCGCTGCCGCAGCCGACCTCGAGCACCCGCGGATTTGCAATGCCTGTTTCAGCGATGGCTTCCGCCGCGACCTTGAAATCGAGCCGCGGCTCGCCGCGTTTCATGGCGGCGATCAAGCTTTCGTAGGCACGTTCCTGCCGTGCCACGGTGCGCGCCGCAAGCCATCCGCCGGACGATGCCGCTACATTTCGGGCTTCATCCACGCCGCCGAGTACGAGGTAGTCAGTTGAGAACAGGATCTGACGCCGCAGGATTGGCGTCGACTTGATGACGCTTCCGGCAATTTGCCTGACGATGCGGGGAAGCCTCATCGCCGCGCTCGCAATTGTCCCACCAACCCCACGATTTCGGAAGCGCGATGGCGATAGGTATGCTGCGCCAGCGTCCGCGCTTGGCCGGAGCACGCGATCGCCGCGCGGCCGCTCTCGTCACCAAGCGCGCGGCCGATGGCGGTAAGGCAGTCGTCGATCGAACGCCACACCGCGACTTCGCGATCCGGCTCGAACAGCGTATGAAGATTGTCTTTGAAGTCGGTCAACAGGAAGGCTCCGACGCCCGTCGCCTCGAATAGCCGCATGTTCCCTGCCTCGCGGCCGGCCATATCGATATGCGAGTTAAGCGTGATGCGCGAGCGCCTGAGCACCTGATACATGTCAGCGCCCCAGACTTCGCCCTGAAAGCAGCGATGCAGCGGAGAGGTAACCGAAAGTGCCTGCGGCGGATTTCCAAATAACTTTAGGTCGTAGCGCTCGGCGACTGCCTGCAGCAACGCGATTCGTTGCCGGTGATCGGCCGACACGGTGCCGACGAAGGAAACGTCGATATCCGCAGCGGGCGCTTTAGGCAAAGCGTCGAGAATGGCTGGCTCGAACGCCAGATGGCTCACTTCCGCCCGTACACCGAGCGCCCGAAAGAATTTCACCGTCGATGGCAATTGCGAGATCATCAGATCGTAGACGGTCCAGTCCTGGCCGCGGGACGGCTCAATTCCAACCTGGCCGATCAAGATCGGGTTGCCGATACCCTTGATACGCCGGACGAGGCTGGTATCGACATGAAAGATGTCCTGGTTGAGCACGACATCGGGTCTGAATTCCTCGATCTGGGCGAGCAGGATGTTCTCCGCCTGCGCGTTTAGCCGGGGGCTCAGTCCGACCTTGCGGGCGAGCGGCCTCAGTATCGGCTTGAACGGCGTCACGACGCGCTGCAGCCACGCTGGAACCGCCTTGGGCCCGGTAGCGCCAGGCGGTTCCAGAGGCTCAGTCGCCATCCCGTGCTCGCGAGCCCACGCGGCCTGCAGCCAGGGATTGTTGACGTGGATCTCCGCCGCGGGATGGCCCAATGCGGCGAAGTTCCTCGAATAGAAATCGGCAACGCCGAACAGGCTCGCATTCCGCGCGGCCATCTGCGTCGCGTAAGGAGTGTTCTCGAGCCCGGGCTGACGTCGATAGAACCAAGCCAGGAAGCGCGGATAATCCGCGTTGAGCACGAGGATGCGCATGACTTCTAGACCGCGATCCGGAAACCGTAATTCTTGTCGATCCACGCCTTGTAGGCGCCGCTGGTCACGTCGCGCCACCAATCTCCCTGGTCAAGGTACCAGCGAACGGTCTGGCGGATTCCGGTCTCGAACCCGATGCTGCATCGATTGCCGAGTTCGCCGGCGAGTTTTGTGGCGTCGATCGCATAGCGGTGATCATGGCCCGGCCGGTCGGTCACGTACGCGATAAGCGAGCGGCAAGTGTCCCCTGAGGCCGCGGGACAGGACGGAAAGCGCGACGCGAGGGCCGGATCGGCGTCGAAGGCACCGTCGAGCGTGTCGCAGATCAAGCCGACGACGCCGCGGTTGTCCTGTTCGTTGCCGCCGCCGACATTATAGGTTTCCCCAATGCGACCTCCATCGATCACGACCATCAGCGCACCGCAATGATCGGACACGTGCAGCCAGTCGCGGACGTTGGAACCGTCGCCATAGATTGGCAGCGGCTTTCCCTCCAGTGCATGAATGATCATCAGCGGAATCAATTTCTCGGGGTGCTGGTAGGGACCGTAATTGTTCGAACAATTCGTTATCAGGGCCGGCATCCCGTAGGTCGTAACGAACGCCCGCACCAGATGATCGCT
>DASXJV010000086.1:0-2745 GCA_036497205.1 Bradyrhizobium sp. | reverse complement strand
GCGACCTGCCCGAGCGCAGCGGTGATGGTGAAGGGAATCCAGAGCGTGGCGATGCTGATCATGTGGGGGATTCGGCTAGCGGAGGAAATCGCAGCCACCGTGGCGGTGCCGGCGAGCGCGGTCAACCTAGGTTATTGCATGCGACATCCACCACTTCGTCGTCCCTGCTTTCGCAGGGACGACGAGAGTGTGTTACCCATTTCCTATATCCGCTCTGCCACCACCATGTAGTTCACGTCCATGTCGGAGGAGAGGCTCCAGCGGTCGGCGAACGGGCTGTAGACCACGCCGGCCTGCTCGGTGATGGCGAGCTTGTTGTTGTGCAGATGATGCGCGAGTTCGTCCGGGGTGACGAACTTGTCCCATTGATGGGTGCCGCGCGGCAGCCAGCGCAAAACATATTCCGCGCCGACAATGGCGAGTGCAAAACTTTTCCAGTTGCGGTTCAGCGTCGAGATCACCATCAGCCCGCCTGGCTTGAGCATCGCGGCGCAGCGATTGAGGAACAGGCCGACATCGGTGACGTGCTCGACCACTTCCATCGCCAGCACGATGTCGAAGCGTTCGCGCACGTCCATCTGTTCCACGGTGGTGCAGCGATAATCGATCGACAGATGCCCCTTGTCGGCGTGCAGTCGCGCCGCCGCGATATTGGTAGCGGACGGATCGACGCCGATCACCTGGGCGCCGAGACGGGTAAATGGCTCGCACAACAATCCGGCGCCGCAGCCGATATCGAGGATACGCAGGCCGGAAAGGCAATTCAGGCTTTTGATGTTGCGCTCGAACTTGCGGCAGGCGGCGTCGCGAATATAGGTCAGCCGCAGCGGATTGATCTTGTGCAGCGGCGCCATCTTGCCGTTGGGATCCCACCATTCGTCCGACAGCTTTGAGAATTTCGCGATTTCGGCTGGGTCAACGGTTGATGCCGTCGTCCCAAAAGAACTTGCGGAAGAATTTTGTTGTATGGCCATGGATTGCGCGCCGCTCCTATCGCGCGGTGATGTGATTGCGGAAGTCCAGCGGCGAAGCGATGGTATCGATCGTCTCAGCCCCCTCGCCGACGCCCCGCACCGTGACGCTGCCGTAGTTGAGGATGCGCCCGAGAATGCTCTGGTTGACGTCGACGCTCTCGACCTTGTCAAGGCTCATTTCAAACGTGCGTCGCTTGATGAAGCCGGTCTTGTGGACGACGCGCAGGTTGGTGACGTCGGTTTCGGTGGTCCAGCGGTGGAACCAGGCTTTCACGGTCCAGTACAGTGCCACGATCGCCACCACGGCCGAGGCCGACAGCCATAACAGCACGATTCCTTCGGTAACGGTCTCCCGCGACAGCAAGAATAGCAGGATGGCCACGATCCAGGCCGCAATCGCCGGCAAATAAAATATCCAGTGCGCATTGGTCGAATACAGCACCTTCTCGCCGGGCTGCAGGATATCGTCGATATAACGCCCCATACGTTCAACCTTAATTACCGCACCACCACGTCCCTTATCGCTCGGGGATTAGCCGGAAGCCGGTTGCTTGCCCCCAACCGCGCCGCTATGTATACGCGCCTTTTGGCCCGCGCGCTCCCGGTTTCGGTGCGGGTCACATTACTTAACCTGTCAGGGAATGCACCAGTCGTCATGGGCCGCCTCGTGATGAAGTTCGGCGGCACATCGGTCGCCAATATCGACCGCATCCGCAATGTCGCGAGGCATGTGAAGCGCGAGGTCGATGCCGGCCACGACGTCGCCGTAGTGGTGTCTGCGATGGCCGGCAAGACCAATGAACTGGTGGAATGGTGTCGTGAGGCCTCGCCGATGCATGACGCGCGCGAATACGACGCCGTGCTGGCCTCCGGCGAACAGGTCACCGCCGGGCTGCTCGCGATCGCGCTGCAGACGGTCGGCATTCAGGCGCGCTCCTGGCAAGGCTGGCAGATCCCGATTCGGACTAGCGACGCCCACGCATCGGCGCGGATTCTGGAGATCGACGGCTCGGAACTGATCAACCGTTTCAGCGAACGCAAGGAAGTCGCGGTCATCGCCGGCTTCCAGGGCATCAATCCGCAGACCGGCCGGGTAACCACGCTCGGGCGCGGCGGTTCCGACACCTCGGCGGTTGCGATCGCCGCCGCCATTCATGCCGACCGTTGCGATATCTACACCGATGTCGATGGCGTCTATACTACCGACCCGCGCGTGGTTCCGAAGGCGCGGCGGCTCGACAAGATCGCATTCGAGGACATGCTGGAACTGGCGTCGCAGGGCGCCAAGGTGCTGCAGGTCCGCTCGGTGGAACTCGGCATGGTGCACAACATGCCGGTGTTCGTGCGTTCCAGTTTCGACAGACCTGAGGATATCGACCCGCACGGCACTCCGCCGGGCACGCTGATCTGCAGCGAGGAGGAAATCATGGAAAACCACGTTGTCACGGGCATCGCCTTTTCCAAGGACGAAGCCCAGATTTCCGTCCGCCAGATCCAGGACAAGCCAGGCGTCGCCGCCTCGATCTTCGGCCCGCTCGCCGAAGCCAATATCAATGTCGACATGATCGTGCAGAACGTCTCCGAGGACGGCGCCACCACCGACCTCACCTTCACCGTCCCGGCCTCGGATTATGTCCGCGCCCGCGATACGATTACCGGCGCCCAGGCCAGGATCGGTTATGTGCGGCTCGACAGCGCCACCGACGTGGCGAAGGTCTCTGTCATCGGCAGCGGCATGCGCAGCCACGCCGGTGTCGCTGCGAAAGCGTTT
>DASXJV010000085.1:0-3312 GCA_036497205.1 Bradyrhizobium sp. | reverse complement strand
CGCGCACAGCTTTTGATCGTCGGCCTCGTCGGCGCAGCATTGCTTTACGGCGACGGCGCCATCACGCCAGCGATCTCGGTGCTGAGCGCTATTGAAGGCCTGAAGGTCGATGCGCCATCACTGGCGCCCGCCGTGGTGCCGCTGACCATCATCATCCTGATCGGACTTTTCATCGTTCAGAGAAAGGGCGCCGGATTCATCGGCGGGATCTTCGGGCCGGTAATGCTCGGCTGGTTCCTGGTGATCGCACTGCTTGGCGTCGATGGCATCATGCGAGCGCCGGGCGTGCTCGCCGCGATGAGTCCGCTTTATGCCTTCGATTTCTTGATACACCAGAACTTCCACATCAGTTTCGCCATCCTCGGTGCCGCCTTTCTCGCGGTGACCGGCGGCGAAGCGATGTATGCGGACATGGGCCATTTCGGTCGGGTGCCGATCCGGCTCGCATGGTTCGCCGTGGCACTTCCCGCCCTCCTCCTCAACTACTTCGGACAGGCGGCGCTGCTTATTACTGATCCCAGTGCACTTGAGAATCCGTTCTATCAACTCGCGCCAGACTGGCTGCACTATCCGCTCGTCGCGTTTGCGACCGTGGCCACTGTGATCGCTTCGCAGGCGATTATCTCAGGCGTGTTTTCACTGACGCAGCAGTCGATCCAGCTCGGGTTCCTGCCGCGCATGCAGATCTGGCACACGACCAGTCACGCGATTGGCCAGATCTATGTGCCAGTTGTGAACTGGCTGCTTGCGGCAGCGACGCTGGGAGCCGTGGTCAGCTTCGGTACATCCGACGCGCTCGCCGGCGCCTATGGGATCGCGGTGTCTTTGCTGATGGCGATCACCACGCTGCTTGCGGCGCTGGTCGCGCTGCAATGGGGCTACCATCCGATCGTCGTCATCCCGGTCAACGGGTTCTTTTTTATCATCGACTGCATCTTCTTTGCCGCGAATTCGACCAAACTGCTTGAGGGCGGCTGGTTTCCGCTTGTGCTCGCGGGCGCGGTTGCATTCGTGATGCTGACCTGGCGGAGCGGTGCCAAGCTGGTCGAGGGGGCCCGCCGCAAGTTGCGTCAGCCGGAAGAAGACCTGATCGAGACCGCCACCAGCGGATGCCAGGCGCGACTACCCGGTACCGCTGTGTTTCTTGCATCCGCGGCCAATGGCGTGCCCCTCGCGCTGACCCAATTCATCCGGCACAATCACGTGATGCACGAGCGTATTATACTCCTCACTGTCGTTATCGAGGAAACGCCGCGTATCACCGACGAGGGTCGGGTTGATGTGATTGAAGTGATCAAGGGTATTACACGAGTCATTCTCCACTTCGGCTTTATGGAAAACACCACGATCGCAGCAGGATTGCGGGCCGCCTGCGATCAAGGAAAATTATGCGGCATTGATCCCGCAAATATCACTTACTATGTCGGCCGCGAGACAATCATCCCGAGCGACGAGATCGTGGGCATGGCTGTATGGCGCGAGACCCTCTTCGCATTTCTGCAGCACAACGCCAAAGGCTCCGCAACCTTCTTCGGCGTGCCCGCGAGACAAGTGGTGGAATTTGGCACCGAAATCGAGATTTAGAGCCGGATCAACTTGACCTTCGTCATTCCACGATGTGCAATTGCACAGCTATGGACGCGCGCGCTGTCGCGTGGGCCCGGAATGACTCAACCGCCGTTGCCGTTTCCATTGCCGTTTCCGTTCTCGGTATCCTCGCCGATGTGCTCGACGGACACCACATGCTCGTCTTCGGCGGTGTCGAATACGATGACGCCCTGGGTCGAACGGCCCGCGATCCGGATGCCCTCGACTGGGCAGCGGATCAGCTGGCCCTTGTCGGTCACCAGCATGATCTGGTCGCTGTCCTCGACCGGGAACGAGGCCACCAGCTTGCCGTTGCGGTTATTGACCGACATCGCCACAATGCCTTTGCCGCCGCGGCCGGTGGTCCGGTATTCATAGGATGACGTGCGCTTGCCATATCCGTTGACGGAAACTGTGAGGACGACCTGCTCCTGCGCCGACATCTCGGCATAGCGTTCGGGACTAAGCTGAACGGCGCCGGGCGTCTCCTCGGTATCGGTTTCTGCGGCTTCTTCGGCCGGGACTTCGCCGGCGACCGCACGGCGCATTTTCAGATACGCCGACCTCTCGTCCGAGGTCGCATCGACATGCCGCAGGATGGTGAGTGAGATCAGCTTGTCTCCTTTGGGCAAGGCGATGCCGCGTACGCCCATCGAGGTGCGGCCCTGGAATACCCGCACGTCAGTTACGGGGAAGCGGATGCACTGGCCGCCGGCGGCAGTCAGCAGCACGTCGTCATGCTCGGTGCAGATCTGCACGTCGACGATCGCCTCGTCATCATCGAGCTTCATGGCGATGATGCCGGAGCGCCTGACGTCGACGAAGTCCGACAGCTTGTTGCGGCGAACATTGCCGCCGGTAGTCGCGAACATCACGTCGAGATTGGCCCAGGAGGATTCATCCTCGGGCAGCGGCATGATGGTGGTGATGCGCTCGCCCTGCTCCAGCGGCAGGATGTTGATCAGGGCCTTGCCGCGTCCATTCGGCGCCGCCACTGGCAGGCGCCAGACCTTCTCCTTGTACACTTGTCCGCGCGACGAGAAGAACAGCACCGGCGTATGGGTCGAGGCCACGAACAGACGGCTGACGAAATCCTCGTCGCGGGTCTGCATCCCCGAACGGCCCTTGCCGCCGCGCCGCTGCGCGCGATAGGTCGACAGCGGCACGCGCTTGACGTAGCCGGCATGCGAGACTGTGACCACCATGTCTTCGCGCTGGATCAGGTCCTCGTCTTCGACCTCGCCTTCCTGCTCGATGATGACGGTCTTGCGCGGGGTTGCGAATTCCGACTTCACGTCGGCAAGTTCGGTTTTGATGATGGCCTGGACGCGGGCACGGGAACGCAGGATGTCAAGATAGTCGTTGATTTCCACCGCCAGCTTGTCGAGTTCCTCAGAAATCTCCTCGCGCCCGAGCGCGGTGAGCCGCTGCAGCCGCAGATCGAGGATGGCTCTGGCCTGCTCCATCGAGAGTCGCGCGGTGCCGTCCTCGGCCAGCCGGTGGCGCGGATCGTCGATCAGCGTGATCATCGCCGCCACGTCCTCCGCCGGCCAGTCACGCGACATCAGGGTTTCGCGCGCAGCGTTGGGATCGGGCGAGGTCCGGATCACCCGAATGATCTCGTCGATATTCGCTACCGCAATAGCAAGACCGACCAGGATATGGGCGCGATCGCGGGCCTTGTTGAGCTGGAACTTGGTGCGGCGCGTCACCACCTGTTCGCGG
>DASXJV010000084.1:0-5601 GCA_036497205.1 Bradyrhizobium sp. | reverse complement strand
ACAACTCAAGATGATTCCTGTGGTGGTGCTGACATCGTCACATGAGGAGCAAGACATGATGAGGAGTTATAAGTTCGGCGTGAATGCCTATGTTGTAAAGCCGGTCGACTTCCACGAGTTTGTTAATGCCATCAAGGAACTGGGCGTGTTCTGGGCGGTGATCAATGAGCCGCCGCCGGGCAGCATCAAGAGGTGACCGTGAAGCCTCGTCTCCGGATTTTGTTGCTCGAGGATAATGTCGCTGACGCCGAGCTTGTTCTGGAGCTCCTTCAAGCCGAGCATTTTGTTTGCGAACCAATTCGCGTTCAAACACGCGCGGAGTTTGTAGCCGCTCTTGAAAATCATGACCTTGATCTGATCCTCGGGGACTACACGCTTCCAGCCTTCGACGGTCTTTCTGCCTTGAAACTTGCCCTGACTGCCCGCCCCGATCTGCCTTTCATCTTTGTTTCCGGTACGATCGGCGAAGAAGTTGCGATTGAAGCGCTCAAAATCGGGGCCACCGACTATGTTCTGAAAACACGATTATCGAGGCTCGTGCCGTCGGTACGGCGCGCGCTGCGCGAGACGCGAGGACGAATCGAACGCAAGAAGGCTGAGGAGGCCGCCCGCCGGAGTGAGAAGGAACTGCTCGAGGTGATCGAGGCGATACCGGCTATGGCATTTACCAACGTGGCCGACGGAAGCAACGCTTGGGCTAATCGGCAATGGGTGGACTATACAGGACTGTCAGTACAAAGCACGTCGGGGCTCGGTTGGCAGGCTACGCTGCATCCGGATGACGTCGATGACCATATGAGCAGGTGGCAGCAGTCCCTGGCCACCGGCGAGCCTTTCGAAAGCGAGGCACGTCATCGCAATGCGAACGGCGAATACCGCTGGTTTCTCGTCCGCGCTGTCCCCCTCCGCGATGAGCACGGCAAGGTGCGCAAATGGTACGGAACTTTGACGGATATCGAGGATCGCAAGCGGGCGGAGCAAGAGCGCGAGAGGCTGCGGCAACTAGAGTCCGACTTGGCCTATGTCAGCCGGGTCATGACCATGGGAGAGTTAGCCGCGTCGCTGGCTCACGAAATCAAGCAGCCCATCGCCGCCGCGGTCATACACGCCCAGGCCTGCACGCGGTGGCTATGCCGTGATGTACCCGATGTGGCGGCAGCGTGCCGGGCTGCGTCGGCAACCGTCATGGACGCAGAGCGCGCCGCCGGCATCATCGACCGAGTTCGCTCGCTCTACCGGCAAGACACGCCAAAACGGGAACTGGTTGACCTGAACGAAATCATTCGAGAGATGACCGTTTTGCTGAACGATACCGCGAATCGGAACTCGGTCTCGATCCGCGCCACGCTCGACCCGAGGCTTCCGGCCACCGAAGCGGATCGCGTACAGCTGCAACAGGTTTTGATGAACCTCATGCTCAACGGCATCGAGGCGATGCAAGGAAAAGGAGGCGAACTGGCCGCCGCCTCCGGGCGCACCGAGGATGGTCAGCTCCTGATTTCGGTGAGCGATTCAGGCATTGGGCTTCCCGTCGACAAGAGCCAACGCATGTTTGATGCGTTCTTCACCACGAAGGCACAAGGCACCGGCATGGGATTGTCCATCAGCCGGCGAATAATCGAGTCGCATGGCGGCCGTTTATGGGCGAGCCCCAACACCGGACGGGGCGCGACTTTTCAATTCACGCTGCCCCCAACCTGACTGCGAGCCCGCGGCGGCTGGCGAGTCAGGCCCGCCCCTTGTGCCGAGCGACAAGTTGGTCGGCAACGTCATTGAGGTCATCACCCACGATCTGCGGCTGAGGACCGATTCCCAAGATAGCGTTGCCGGGCCGCTTGATCAGCGCAGCACTCCACCCGGCCGCGACGGCGCCGACCGTGTCCCAGGTGTGGCAGGCGATCAGACAGAGCTGGGATGGCGCCACCGCAAGCTCTTTCTCGACGTAGGCATAAGCCTCGCGCGACGGTTTGTGATGCTTCACGCCGTCCGCGCTGAACCGTCGTTCGAAGAGATCGACAATGCCGCCATGCATAAGCTGGCGAGTCTGAACCTCGAGCAGATTGTCCGTGAGCGTGAAGAGCCGGTAACCTGCATCGCGCAGCTTGCGGAGTGCCGCCGGAACCTCGGGATAAGGCGGCATCGTGGAGAACTTTTCCGTGAGCTCTTTCTTGTCCTTGTCCTCGATTTTGATGCCGCGCGTATCGGCAAGCATTTTCATCACGGCCGAACCGATATCGGTGAAGGGGACGTAGCAGCCCGCCGCGGTCAATGCCGCCGAATACAGGATGAGGTCGGCGAACCAGAGGCGCATGGCGCTCTCGTCGCCGAAGATCCGGTCGAAGGTTGGCTTCATCGTTTCAAGATCGAGAAGCGTCTCGTTGACGTCGAAGACGATCAAGGGAAGCGCGGCCATTTACAAAACTCCTGTCTGTTGCGTCCGTTCGAGTGCTCCCCAGCTTTTCAGTGCCCGTTCTTGAGAAACCTCGTTCACGACAAAGAGCCGCTTTACCGGACCGATCGTCGCTTCTCCTGGACCGTGAATCCGAGTTGTCCGAGCACCCTTACGGCGCCCGTCTTACCGCCCTCAAAGTCACTGGAGCCAAGCCGCCGGCCCGTGGCGAACTCATAAGCTGTGCCCAAGATTGCTTTCGGCGGGTAACGCCGTTCTTCCCAGGCCAGCTCATAAGTCGTGGTCGGGGCGAAACCGTGCTCCGAGAAGAACCGCTGCGGTCCCAGCCGGTCGTACTCTTTTATCGCACGCATCACGTCAGCACGGGTCACGCGCTCCCAGGCCACCATGTTACAAGACTCCTGTCTGTTGCGTCCGTTCGAGAGCTCCCCAGCAACTCAGTAGCCGTTCTTGAGTCGGCCGCGGTGCGCGGCCTGTTTGGCGCGATTGCCACAGACCGCCATGCTGCACCACCGTCTCGCCCGCCTTCGCGTATGGTCGGCGAAGACCAGCGTACAGCTATGTCCCTCGCACGCTTTGACGCCGGCGAAATCTTCCTCACACACGAATTTCGCCAACGCTTCGCCGATCGGCAGCAGCAGGGACTCAGGCGATCGCCAGCGCCGCACCGTGCGCAGTTCCAAGCGATCACCATCGCTATGGCGATGCCGTGATATCTGGCTGAACGCTTCGTCACGTTCCAAGAGGCTGTTCAGAGGACCCAGTTCCTTGAGTGCCTTGGGCGCAAGCTGCCGTCCCATATGCTTGCGAACAAAGCCTCTGAACCACTCGCGCAGAGCGCGGGCCTGGTCGGCAACCTTGTCAAGTTCACCCGGCATCGATCGCGCCTTCAGCTCATCCAAAGTATCCGCCGGCACAAGCTTGGCTTGAGCCAGCCACCGCAAGAGCCCATCGCCGTCGCTGAGCCAGTCAACAGGTGTGTCGACCGGCGTCGCGATGGAGTTCAAAAAGTCGAGGCCGAGCGAGTCGGCGATAAAAATTGCAGGCAGTCCGTGCTGCACGATTGGCCCCCCCTCCAAAGCAGGCTCAAATCGCATAACCTGTTAGACAGCCGTTGACAAGTTATGCCCCCTCAAGCATAACCTGTCAACGATCTCTGAATGGGTTATGGGCGGGCAAGTTTCGGAACGCAAAATCTTCAGTTGCAAAGGATGTAGCCCATGAAACCCTCAACAATGCCCGGCATCGCGGCGAACAATATCTCTCCGGCATTTCCGTACCAAAAGCAGCGGCGGCGGGTCCTCGGCCGCGAGATGGCGTACGTGGACGTGGGAAATGGCGACCCCATCGTGCTGCTGCACGGCAATCCCACCTCGTCCTATCTCTGGCGCAACGTGTTGCCTCGCCTGCAGCCACTAGGCCGCTGCATCGTCCCCGACCTCATTGGCATGGGCGATTCGGACAAGCTGCCTAACAGTGGCCCCGGCTCGTATCGCCTCGTCGAGCACCGCCGCTACCTCGACGCACTGCTCGAGGCCCTGGATGTGCGCGGGCGGGTCACCTTTGTCATCCATGACTGGGGCTCGGCACTGGGCTTCGACTGGGCCAACCGCCACCGCGATGCCGTGAAGGGCCTCGCGTTCATGGAGGCGATCGTGCAACCGCAGGGCTGGGACCATTGGGACAAGATAAATATGCGTCCAACCTTGCAGGCGCTGCGTTCCGAGGCCGGCGAGGAGATGGTCCTAAGAGACAACTTCTTCATCGAGAAGATCCTGCCGGCGGCCGTCCTGCGCACGCTTTCTATCGAGGAGATGGCGCACTACCGGCGCCCGTTCGCTGAGCCCGGCGAGGGGCGACGGCCGACGCTGACGTGGCCCCGGCAGATTCCCATCGATGGCGTCCCACCCGACGTGACTGCGATCGTGGCCGCCTCCGCGGACTGGCTGTCAACGAGCCTTGTGCCCAAGTTGTTCTTCAGGGCCGAGCCCGGCGCGATCCTGACCAACGACAAGGATCTCGCCTTCGTCCGCGGATTGCCAGCGTTGACCGAGGTGACGATCGCGGGGCGCCATTACGTCCAGGAAGATTCGCCGGACGAGATCGGGCGGGCCATCGCAGGGTGGATGGGGACGTTGGGCTGACGGAACCCACACAGGGCGGCGATATCAGGAGCGACAGCATGACGGCGAAGGACGTGAACATCGTACTTGCGCATGGCGCATGGGCGGATGGAGCAAGCTGGGCACGGGTGATTACTGCGCTCGAGGCAGAGGGCATCAAGGTATCAGCAGCGCCGCTTCCACTGACGTCTCTTGCCGACGACGTCGCCGCGCTCAACCGCAGCTTGGATCGGACCGAAGGGCCGATCGTGTTGGCGGGACACGCCTATGCGGGTGCGGTCATCGCACTCGCACGTCCTGAACGCGTGAAGGCGCTCGTCTATGTCAACGCTCTTGCTCCCGACGAAGGCGAGAAGGTCGCCGACGTGTTCTATCGCCTCGAACCGCACCCGCAGGCGCCAAAGCTTGCACCGGACAGCAACGGTTTGATCTGGCTGCCCGAAGAGGCCTTCGCGACGGCTTTTGCACAACACGCATCCGCGGAGGATCAAGCGGTTCTCGCTGCCATCCAGCGGCCGATATCGCTGAACTGCATCACTGTTCCCGTCGGGCGCCCACTCTGGAAAGACGTTCCGAGTTGGTTTCTGCTTGGGGAGGATGATCGCATGATCGTCCCCGACACACAGCGCTTCATGGCGGAGCGCATGAAGGCGACGATAAAGCCACATGCCGTCGATCACACGCCCAGCGTCACCGCTCCAGGGGCTGTTGTCGACATCATCCGCGACGCCATCCGCTCCGTGACCGGCAGCTGACGCACGCCGTTACGAACTGAAAGCGGCGGATTATCGCGTCCGCACACGATAACCGCCCCAATCGCACAAACGAGTTTTACACGCAGAGGAGGGTTTGATGACGACCGTTAAATACCGCACGGCCGATGTCGATGGTTTCAAGGTCTTCTTTCGCGAAGCGGGGCCGCCCGATGCGCCAACGCTGCTGCTCCTGCACGGCTTCCCGAGCGCGAGCCACATGTTCCGCGACCTGATCCCGCTCCTCGCCGACAGATTTCATCTCGTCGCGCCGGACCTGCCCGGCTTCGGTCAGTCCGATATGCCGCCGCGAGAA
>DASXJV010000083.1:0-4838 GCA_036497205.1 Bradyrhizobium sp. | reverse complement strand
CGCGAATTATTTCATGCACGGCAAGCCGCCGCAGCTCACCGGCAACGAGCATCCGAACCTGGTGCCCTACGCGATCTTCCCGACGCGAACCGCCGAGATCTTCATCGGCGTCGGCAATGACGGCACCTTCCGCAAGCTCTGCAAGGAAATCGGCAAACCCGAACTCGGCACCGATGCGCGTTTTGCGCGCAACAAGGACCGCATCGCCAACCGCGACGCGCTGCGCGCCGAACTCGCCGCGGTGTTCAGTCAGCACGAGGCCGAGCCGCTGTGCGATCGCCTGCTCGCCGCAGGCCTGCCGGCCGGACCGGTGCAATCGATCGACCAGGCGCTCATCAGCGCCCACACCGCCCATCGCGGCGACGTCATCGAAAAGGACTGGTACAAGGGGGTCGCCTCGCCGATCCGTCTTGAACGCACCAAGGCAAGCCTGCGCAACGCCCCGCCGAAATTCAGCGAGCACGCGACTGAAGTGCTGACCGAATTCGGATATTCCAGGGGCGAGATCGATGCCCTGATCGCCAAGGGTGTGGTCTGCGGGCCGGAGCGAAAGCGTTGAGTTTGAAGCCGTGACCTCACCCCCCAGTCGTCCCGGTGAACCCGGGCCCCACCTAGCGGTGTTCATTGTCACCAAAGCAATTGGCTCCATCTTCTAACCGGCAGCCCCACGGCGTATGGATCCCGCGTTCGCTGCGCTCACTTGTCCGGGACGACCACACAACTACACCAGCCGCCTGCCTTCGCTTATTTTGCCGCTTCCCTTGGCCGGCGCTTCCCCCGTACCATCCGCTCGCTTATACGGTCATTTGCACGTCATCCGCCGCTGTTAACGCGCGGAATGATGATGACGGTCCAATCGGGAGGAGTTTTTATGTTACTTCGACACTTCGGCTTTGCCACCACGCTGGCGGCCGCGCTCGCGCTCGCCAATCCTGCTCATGCGGTGACGGAGCTGCAGTGGTGGCACGCCATGACCGGCGGCAACAACGACGTGATCGTTGGACTGGCCAATGACTTCAACGCCTCGCAGAGCGAATACAAGGTGGTGCCGTCCTATAAGGGCAGCTACGCCGATGCGATGAATGCCGGCATTGCTGCATTTCGTGCCGGCAACGCGCCGCATCTCCTGCAGGTGTTCGAAGTCGGCACCGCGACCATGATGGCGGCGACCGGCGCGGTGAAGCCGGTTTACAAGTTGATGGCCGACGCCGGCGAGAAATTCGATCCGAAAGCCTATTTGCCGGCCATCACCGGTTATTACTCGACCTCCAAGGGCGAGATGCTGTCGTTTCCCTTCAACTCGTCGTCCACGGTGATGTGGATCAACAAGGACGCGCTGAAGAAAGCCAACATTGCCGAGATTCCGAAAACCTGGCCCGAGGTGTTCGAGGACGCCAAGAAACTGAAAGCCGCGGGCTATACGACGTGCGGTTTCTCCAATGCGTGGGTGACCTGGGTCAATCTTGAGCAGCTGTCGGCTTGGCACAATCTGCCGCTGTCCACCAAGGCCAACGGCCTCGACGGTTTCGATACCGCTCTGGAATTCAACGGCCCGCTGCAGGTCAAGCATCTGGAGACGCTGGTCGAATTGCAGAAGGACAAAACCTACGATTATTCCGGCCGGACCAACACCGGCGAGGGCCGCTTTACCTCCGGCGAGTGTCCGATCTTCATGACCTCGTCGGCATTCTTCGGCAACGTCAAGGCGAATGCCAAGTTCGACTTCACCAACGCACCGATGCCGTATTATCCGGACGTTAAGGGCGCGCCGCAAAATTCGATCATCGGCGGCGCCTCATTGTGGGTGATGGGCGGCAAGTCGCCTGAGGAATACAAGGGCGTCGCCAAATTCCTCGCCTTCCTGTCGGATACCGATCGCCAGGTCGCGATCCACCGGGCGTCGGGCTACCTTCCGATCACCAAGGCGGCTTATGCAAAGGCAAAAGCGGAAGGTTTCTATAAGGATCAGCCTTATCTGGAGACGCCGCTACTCGAACTAACCAACAAGGAGCCGACCGAGAATTCCCGCGGCCTGCGGCTCGGCAACATGGTTCAGTTGCGCGACATCTGGGCGGAGGAAATCGAGGGCGCATTGGCCGGCAAGAAATCCGCCAAGGAGGCGCTCGATGCGGCCGTTCAACGCGGCAACGCGATGCTGCGGCAGTTCGAGCGCACGGTTTCGAAGTAACCTAAAGGATAACCTCATGCCCGCGAAAGCGGGCATCAGTATTCCAGAGGCGCAAGATCATATGGAGCGTCTCGGAATACTGGATCATCCGCCTGCGCGGATGATGACATCAATAAATTGGCCGAGGCCTCGGGTCACAGGGCGAATAGCTCATCGCGATGCAAAAGCAATCCGTCTTCCATTCCCCGCTGTTGGCCTTCTTCCTGCTGGTCCCGCAGGTCTCGATCGTTCTGATCTTCTTTTATTGGCCAGCGGTCCAGGCGCTGTGGCAATCGTTTCTGCTTCAGGATGCGTTCGGGCTTTCGACCTCCTTCGTCGGATTCGAGAATTACGCCGACCTCTTGAGCCAGCCGGAATATTTCAACGCCATCATCAGAACCTTCGTATTCTCCGCGGCCATCGCCGGGTCGTCGCTGTCATTTGCCTTGTTGCTGGCTGTGATGGCCGACAAGCCGATACGCGGCGCCGGCGTTTATCGCACGCTGCTGATCTGGCCCTATGCCGTGGCGCCGGCGGTCGCGGGCGTGCTGTGGGTTTTCATGCTGCATCCCTCGCTGGGCGTGCTGGCGCGTGGCCTGCGCAACATGGGTGTCGACTGGAACCCGCTGTTGAACGGCGATCACGCCGTGATCCTGATCGTGCTGGCCGCGGCGTGGAAGCAGATTTCCTACAACTTCCTGTTCTTCCTCGCCGGCCTGCAATCGATTCCGAAGAGCGTGCTGGAGGCCGCCGCCATCGACGGCGCCAGGCCGATGCGGCGGTTCTGGACCGTCACCTTCCCGCTGCTGACGCCGACCATCTTCTTCCTGATCGTCGTCAACATCGTCTATGCGTTCTTCGACACCTTCGGCATCATCGACGCGATGACCGGCGGCGGCCCGGCGAAAGCGACGGAAACACTGGTTTACAAGGTCTATTTGGACGGCCTGCTCGGCGGTAACCTCGGCAGCTCGGCCGCGCAATCGGTGATGCTGATGATCATCGTCATCGGACTGACTGCGATCCAGTTCCGCTATGTCGAACGCAAGGTGACCTATTGATGGTCGAGGAACAGGGCATCCGGCGCTTCGTCGCGCATTTCATTCTCTGGATCGGGATCGCTGTGGTGGCGTTTCCGGTCTATCTGGCGATCGTCGCCTCGACCCAGGACAATGCGCTGATCGCCAACGGCCAAATGTCGCTGCTGCCGGGCGGCCATTTTTTCGAGGTCTATTACAAGACGATCGTTCACGGCACCAGCGGCTCGACCCGCGAACCGGTCGGCGTGATGCTGCTCAATTCGCTGATCATGGCGCTGACGATCGCGCTCGGCAAGATCTCGATCTCGATTCTTTCCGCCTACGCCATCGTTTATTTCCGCTTTCCCTTCCGGATGTGGATTTTCTGGATGATCTTCATGACGCTGATGCTGCCGGTCGAGGTGCGCATCTATCCGACCTACAAGATCGCCGCCGACCTGCACATGCTCGACAGTTACGCGGGGCTGACCTTGCCGCTGATCGCATCCGCGACCGCAACGCTGTTGTTCCGGCAGTTCTTCATGACGGTGCCGGACGAATTGCTGGAGGCGTCGCGAATCGACGGCGCCGGACCGCTCCGCTTTTTCTGGGATACGCTATTGCCGCTATCGCGCACCAACATGGCGGCGCTGTTCGTGATCCTCTTCATCTTCGGCTGGAATCAGTATCTCTGGCCGCTGCTGATTACGACGCGCGACGACATGCAGACCATCGTGATCGGCATCCGCAAGATGATCACCACGTCGGACGCGCTGACCGAATGGCCGGTGGTGATGGCGACCGCTGTGCTGGCGATGCTGCCGCCGGTGGCGGTCGTGATCCTGATGCAAAAACTGTTCGTGCGCGGACTGGTCGAGACGGAAAAATGAGGGAGCGAGTAGTGAATAGCGAATGGCCAGGGCGAATAGCGAGTGGCGAATTGCGAATGGAAATCTCTGCAAACGCGTTCACGTTTTCCTCGTCCCTATTCGCCACTCCCTATTCGCTATTCGCCGGTGAACCCCATGGCTAACGTGACCCTCCGCGACGTCTACAAGACCTATCCCGGTGGCGTCGAGGCCATCAAAGGGATCGATTTCGAGGTCGGGGATGGCCAGTTCTGCGTGCTGGTCGGCCCCTCCGGCTGCGGCAAGTCGACGCTGCTGCGGATGGTCGCGGGACTCGAGACCATCACCGGCGGCGACATCGACATTGGCGGCCGCATTGTCAATCAAGTCGAGCCGGCCGACCGCGACATCGCCATGGTGTTCCAGAATTACGCGCTCTATCCGCATATGAGCGTTTACAACAACATGGCTTATGGCCTGCGCAACCGCGGCATGCCCAAGCCCGAGATCGACACCCGCGTGCAGGAAGCCGCGCGCATTCTCGAAATCGGTCCGATGCTGGACCGCAAGCCGCGGCAATTATCGGGTGGGCAGCGCCAGCGCGTCGCGATGGGCCGCGCCATCGTCCGGCAACCGAAGGTATTTCTGTTCGACGAACCCTTATCCAACCTCGACGCCAAGCTGCGCATCGCGATGCGCGTCGAAATTCGGAAATTGCAACGGCGATTAAAGACCACGTCGATCTACGTGACTCACGACCAGCTGGAGGCGATGACGCTCGCGGATATTCTGGTGGTGATGAAT
>DASXJV010000082.1:0-11960 GCA_036497205.1 Bradyrhizobium sp. | reverse complement strand
GCTGCCGAGGAGCAGGGCGTGCCGCCGGAAAAGCTCTCAGGCACCATTCAGAACGATATTCTGAAAGAGTTCATGGTGCGCAACACCTACATCTATCCGCCGGCGCCATCGATGCGGATCATCTCAGACATTTTTGCGTATACCTCGCAAAAGATGCCGAAATACAATTCGATTTCGATTTCCGGCTATCACATGCAGGAAGCCGGCGCGACGCAGGATCTCGAGCTCGCCTATACGCTGGCCGACGGCGTCGAATATCTGCGCGCCGGGCTCGCAGCCGGCCTCGACGTCGACCGCTTCGCACCGCGGCTGTCGTTCTTCTGGGCGATCGGCATGAACTTCTTCATGGAAGTAGCGAAGATGCGCGCCGCGCGGCTGCTCTGGGCCAAGCTGTTGACGCAGTTCAACCCAAAGGACCCGCGCTCGCTGTCGCTGCGTACGCATTGCCAGACCTCGGGCTGGTCGCTGACCGCGCAGGACGTCTACAACAACGTGATGCGCACCACCATCGAGGCGATGGCGGCGACGCAAGGCCACACGCAATCGCTGCACACCAATGCGCTCGATGAGGCGCTGGCGCTGCCGACCGATTTTTCGGCGCGGATTGCGCGCAATACGCAACTGTTCTTGCAGCAGGAAAGCGGCACCGGCCGCATCATCGATCCCTGGGGCGGCTCGTATTATGTCGAGCGGCTCACCCGCGACCTCGCCGCCAAGGCCTGGGGTCACATCCAGGAGGTCGAGGCGCTCGGCGGCATGGCCAAGGCGATCGAGGCCGGCGTTCCAAAACTGCGGATCGAGGAGGCATCCGCGAAAACCCAGGCAAGGATCGACGCCGGCAAGCAGGCGGTGATCGGCGTCAACAAATTCAAGCCGGTCGACGAAGGGCCGATCGACGTGTTGAAGGTCGAAAACTCCACCGTGCGCCGGCTGCAGATCGACAAGTTGTCGCGATTGCGGAAAGAGCGCAACCAGAAGGACGTCGACGATGCGCTGGCAGCGCTAACCCGCAGCGCCGGCGAAGGCAACGGCAACCTGTTGGCGTTGGCCATCGATGCCGCGCGCGCCAAAGCCACCGTCGGCGAAATTTCCGATGCGATGGAAAAGGTATTTGGGCGGCACCGCGCCGAAATCAAATCCATCACCGGCGTCTACAAGCGGGAGGCGTCCACCATGTCCAACCGGGTCGAAAAAGTGCAGGCGCTGATCGATGCGTTCGAGGACGCCGAGGGCCGCCGGCCGCGCATTTTAGTGGCCAAGATCGGCCAGGACGGCCATGACCGCGGCCAGAAGGTGATCGCTTCGGCCTTTGCCGATGTCGGCTTCGACGTCGACATCGGGCCATTGTTCGCCACTGCCGACGAGGCGGCGCGGCAGGCGGTCGAAAACGACGTGCATATTCTTGGGCTGTCGTCGCTGGCGGCAGCGCACCTCACCGCGGTGCCGGAGCTAAAGGCCGCGCTGAAGAAACAAGGCCGCGACGATATCATGATTATCATCGGCGGCGTGGTGCCGCCGCAGGATTACGACGCGCTGTATAAAGCCGGTGCCGAGGCGATCTTCCCGCCGGGCACCGTGATTGCCGACGCCGCCGAAGAGCTGATCCACAAGCTCAACGCACGGCTTGGCCATAGCGAGGCGGCGGAGTAGCGCTTCCCCTCGCCTGCCACGCTTTGCTGTTGTAAACCAAGGCATGAACCTGCCGAACAATTCCCCCGTCGATATCGGTAAACTGACAAAAGACCTTCGCGCCGGAAGCCGCGCGGCGCTGGCGCGCGCGATCACGCTGATCGAAAGCCGGCGCGGCGATCATCAGGCCGCGGCGCGCGATCTGGTGCAGGGATTGCTGCCCGATACCGGCGATGCGATCCGGGTCGGCATCACCGGCTCGCCCGGCGTCGGCAAATCCACCACCATCGACATGCTCGGGATGTTCCTGATCGAGCGCGGTCACAAGGTCGCGGTGCTGGCGGTGGATCCCTCCTCCGCACGCACCGGCGGCTCGATCCTTGGCGACAAGACGCGGATGGCGCGGCTTTCCGCCTCCGAGCGCGCCTACATCCGGCCCTCGCCGGCGTCCGGCACGCTTGGCGGCGTCGCGGCGAAAACCCGCGAGGCGATGTTGTTGTGCGAGGCCGCGGGTTTCGACGTGGTGCTGGTGGAAACCGTCGGCATCGGGCAATCCGAGACCGCGGTGTGCGACATGACTGATTTTTTCCTGGCGCTGATGCTGCCGGGCGCTGGCGACGAGTTGCAGGGCATCAAGAAGGGCCTGATCGAACTGGCCGACATGATCGCGGTCAACAAGGCCGACGGCGACAACATCAAGCTCGCCAATCTTGCGGCGGCCGAATATCGCGGCGCGCTGCATATCCTCACCCCCCGCTCGGAGCACTGGCATCCGCCGGTGCTGACCTATTCGGCGCTCACCGGCACCGGCATTCCCGAACTGTGGCAGAAAACTCTGGATCACCGCACCGCGATGAATGCCTCGGGCGAATTCGCCGCGCGGCGCCGGCAGCAGCAGGTGAAGTGGATGTGGTCGATGCTGGAGCAGCGGATGATGGCGCGGCTGCGCGCCGATCCGGCGATCCGTGCGAAAGTGAAAAAGACCGAAGCCGAAGTGGCCGAAGGCCGCATCACACCGGCGCTGGCGGCCGAGCAGATCGCGGAGCTGCTGAGGTGAAATGCTGACCAGGACACTCCTCACCGCTTGCAGTCGTCATCGTCCGCCACCGGGTCCGGTGCAACGCGCCGCCCGATGACAGGCTCCAGCGAACGATTCAGTATTCCAGAGCAGCCATTGGGAAGCACACGCATGTCGGCGTTTACTGGATGCCCTGAATTCGCGGGCATGACGGCAGAGAGTTCAAAATATTGAGCGACAAAGTCCGCATCCTCATCACTGGTTTCGGCCCGTTTCCCGGTGCGCCGTTTAATCCGACGCAGCCGCTGGTGGCGCGGCTGTTGCGGCTGCGCCGTCCTGCGCTCAGCGATGTTGAGCTCACCGGTCACATTTTTCCGGTGACCTACAAGGCGGTCGATCACGAACTGCCGCAACTGCTTGCGAAGCACAGGCCGCAGGCGCTTCTGATGTTCGGCCTCGCCACCCGCACGCCGTATGTGCGAATCGAGACCCGCGCCCGCAACGCCGTCACCTTGCTGTGGCCGGACGCCGATCATGCGCGGGTACGCAAAGGATCCATTGCAGGTGGCGCTGACGCCATGATGTTCGGCCCGCATACCGCGAAACTGCTGCGCGCGGCTGATTGCACCGGCGTCGATACACGGGCGTCGCGCGATGCCGGAAGCTATCTCTGCAACTACTTGAGCTGGCGTGCGATCGAGGCCGTCAAAACTGACGATGGCCCCCGCCTTGCCGCCTTCGTGCATGTGCCGCTGTTAAAGCGAGACGGCGCATCGCAGCGCAAAGGCGCGGCGCACCGCGTCACTCTGGAACAGCTGGTCGACGCCGGCGAAGCCATGCTGCTGGAGATGGTGAGGCTGACGCAAAGGGCGGCAGTCTGACTCTCTCGCCGCGCTTGCGCGCAAGCGGAGCGAGGTTGGGTAAGTGGTGTGGTCGTCGCATTAACCCTACCCCAACAATCGCCGTCTCCCAGCTTCCGCCACGCCCTGCGCCGCCGCATTTTTGCGTTACTCCAAGGCTTACAGGCCCCGCTTTCGAGCGCGCCTGCCGGAGACGCGATCATGGACCTCAATCGCCGCCATCTCATCGCGGCATCGGTAGCCGGCGCTGCTGGCGCGCTTGTCATGCCGCCTGACGCCGCGCGCTCGGCGCCGCTGAGCTCGGCGCTGGGGCGCGACATCACGCAATATGGCGTCCGGCCCGACAGCCGCGACGATCAAACAAAAGCTTTGCAGCGCGCGATCGACGAAGCCGCGCCTGCGCAGGTTCCGCTCGCGTTGCCGCCGGGCATCTTTCGCACTGGGATGCTTCGCCTGCAAAGCGGTACGCAACTGGTCGGCATCCGCGGCGCGACGAGACTCGTCTTCACGGCGGCGCGTCGATGTTTTCCGGCGAAGGCGCAAACAGCAGCGGCAACATCATCACCAATACCGCTACCACCGCGATCGTATCGTTCGACGCGCAGGGCTTGCTGGTGGCGCGCAACACCATTCTAGGGAGCAGCGACAATGGCATCGAAATCCTGCGCACGTGCCGGGCGCAGGGACCGCGCTGGTCAACAACAACATGATCTAGGAAACGCCGCGCGGCGCCGTGGTCGGGGTCGACCGCGCGCGGCCGATTACGCCGGATTTGTCTGTCGAGGGCGCGCAACGTTTTGCCCAGGTGGTGATGGGGACGAATGCGGTGAGAAGTAGGCGCAGCGCGCAAGCGTGTCTTGCAGCAGATCTACAGCGCATTGCGCAGTAGCGGATAGCGTTCCGGTATCGCTGATATGTCCAGCGTCTGCTCCGGAGCGTTTCTCAAGGCTGGGTTCATGGCCGGCGCGTCCGCCTCCGGGGCGGAAGGCGCGTCGTCCGAACAAACACGATCGGTTTCCGCTGCAATCGAAACATCGGGCGGCGGTTCGGCCGGGATCTGCGCCAGCTGCGGCTGCAGCCGATGAACCTGATCGCGCAAGGTCTCGCCGCGCGGCAGCGTCGCTCTGGTGCAGCCGAGCCAGGAGACATCGACGGCGGAATTGTCGCGGGAAGCCTCGCGCAACGACAGATCGCGCCAGATTTTCACTGCGGCCTTGGCTTCCTCGATATTCTCGAGAAAGGCGGGTTCGCTGTGATAGCGACGCCAGCGGCCGGTATCGAACAGTTCGGTGAGGTGCTCCAGCCGCTGCTCCGCAAGCGCGCACCAGCGCGCAATAACGTCGCGGCCACGTGCCACGTCTGCTCGATGTGTCATGAATCAGCCCGTAAGGAGAAAGAACGGACGCGGACGCAACGGGAGACGAATCAATTGGAACGTGACAGGGATATTCTGTGGAAAACTTTTGTGTTGTCCAGCAGCAAGGTTACTGGACGCCATTCATCGACGGGAAGCCGGAAGGAATCCGGGGGTTTCCTCCCTATCCACAGTCAAGCGGGGCCGAGGGATGGCAGGGCTGCGATCGGCTCCCATAGGGGAAACAGCCGTTCCCAATTCGACCGTCGTCATCCGCGAAGCGGATGATCCGTAGCGTCGAGGTTAAAATGCTGAGGCTCTGGAATACTGGGTCACCCGGTCAAGCCCGGCAATAACAGCCCGATTGGTGTTGAGCGGATAGGCGCCATGGGCGCTTCCCGAAAACGAAAGACCCGTCCGGGGGGACACCGGACGGGTCAAGCTATATGGGCGCTTGGGGTGGATGGGCGCTCGCGCCGAATACAGCCTCGATGAGGGAGGGATAACCGCTCCCACATAGGTTGTGTCGCGGGAGGGTCTCCGCACGTTCAAACGGCTCCGCGATTTTTTAACTTTTGGCAGGGATTTTCGGACGGGAAAATTACTGCGCGGCGGGGCGATTGCCTCCGCCAGCGGCCGATTTGTCGGACGCCATGGCGGCCGGCTGGCTCAGGGCCGTGGTCGCGGGAACTTCCGGCCGATCCGAAACCTTTTCGGCGGCAGGGGTGTCGGAAACCGCGGCCACCGGCGCCGCCGGCACGGTGCTGACGGCCGACACCGCCGCAAAAGCATCCGCCTCTCCTGCACCAAACAGATCGTCGCGGCCGGGGGCGCCGAGATCACGGGCGGTTTTCATCAGGATCGCGCGCACCTCGTCCGGCTTCAACGCAGGACTGCGCTCTAGCATCAGGGCTGCGAGGCCGCTGACGTAGGCGGCGGAAAATGAGGTGCCGGACGTCATCTGATATTTTTCGTCCGGTGCGGGGAGGAAGATGTCGACGCCAGGAGCGGATATGGCGATATGGCTGCCACGGTTCGATGCCGCAAACAGTCTGTCCTGGGCGTCGGTGGCGGTGACCGCGATCACATTTGTATTGGCGGCGGGATAGAGCGGCGGCGATTTCGGTCCGGCATTGCCGACGGCGGCGACCATCACAATGCCCTTCGCGATCGTGGCGGCGATACCGCGTTCAATCAAAGGATCCTTCGGACCGGCGAAGCTCATATTGACGATCTGCGCGCCGTGCGCCGCTGCGTAGTCCAGTCCCTTCAGGATCACGTACGAGGTGCTTTCCGCGCCCTTCAGCGCCGCGCCGAAAGCGCGGATTGCCAAAATCCGCGCCGCCGGCGCGCTCCCCATCAGCCGCGAGTGCGACACGATCGCGCCGGCAATGCCGGTGCCGTGGACATGCGGTCCTTCGTTGCTGCCGAGCGCATCGAAGTTGTCTGCAATTGCGTTCGCGAATTCCGGATGTTTGACGTCGATTCCGGAATCGATCACAGCAATAATGACGTTGGCACCGTAGGCCAGCGTATGCGCCTGGGGCAATCGAAGTTTCGCGATCGCGTATTGCGCGGGATCGCCTTCGGTCAACGCCGCCTTCTTGTCCTGCAGGACATAACGGAAATTCGGCTGCACCGAGCGAACGCTGGCCTCAGTGGCGAGTTCGCGGCTCACGACCTCTACCGTGCGCCGGTTGGTGACGCGGAAAAGGCCTATGGTAGAGTCTACAAGCGGAAAATTCTGCGATTCCAGACGCGCGAGGCCGTGGCGCCGCGCCAGTTCGTCAGCCTGCGCGTCGGACAGCGAGCCGTCGATTTCGGCCACGATTTCGCCTGCGATCGTGCGCAGGTTGAGGCCTGTCTGCGCAGCGTTGCGGCGCGGGGCGCTGTTCTTGTTTTTGCCCGATGCACCGCCGGTGCCGCCGCCATCGGCCGACGAGACCGGATGGTCCCGGCATTCGCCGTCGCTGTTGCGATAGGCGTAGCTGCAGGCCGGATATGTCCTGAGGTTTGGTGTCGTTCTACCGATACCCGTAACTGCCCTGCCGGCGATGTTCGGATCGATCCGTGGCGCCACGGTCGGATTGATGCTTGGGATGCGCGACTCGATGTTGAGGTTGGGCGAACGCATGATGCTTTGCGCGTGAACCGCCGAGCCATTGCAGTACGCAAACGGCAAAGCCGCAACTGCCAGCGCCGCACACGGAGTCTTTATCCGCCAACTGGTACGATCGTGGACCATGAGACCTCGGGTTCATGCGCTATCGGGGAAAACGCAGCGCGGCTTTACGGCGTAGCCACCGCGAGACTGACAATCTTCTCGTTTTGCAGCTTGTTCATCAGGCTGGCGATTTCATCCTTCGACATCGCCCTATTGCCGAATTGCAGCCGGAACATGCCCCCTTTAGCGCCGTCGACGATCGAGGCCTGATAGCTGTCGAGCAGCGCCGTGATATCGGCGACGCGTGCCTCCGGCGCGAACCGCACCAGCGCACGTGGTGGCGCTCCCGCCCCCAAATCGCGAGTGATGGGCTCGTTCGTGCTCAACGACGCCGTCTGGTACGAGGCGGCCTGGTTCTTCACCAGCACCGCGCCGATCACGCCGGCCTGCAATAGCAGCGCCAGCGCGCCCAGGCTCGCCGACCACGCCAGCGTCCGCGGCGAGAGCCTTGCGAAAAACTCGACGATGCGCGCGGAGATATCGACCGACGCCGACGGCTTGCGCGCCGGCTCTGCGTCGATCGCCGTGAATAGCTTCTGCATGGCGCGCGCGGTCGGCGCACCGAGGCTTTCGTTGAGATCAATGGTTTCGGCGTATTCTTCCCGGACCGCGGCGTATTGCTTCGCAAGCTCGGGATCGCGGGCGAGCGCTTCGTCGACGCGGCGGACATCGCGTGCATTCAATGTGCCGGCCGCATGCCATGGCAACAGCATTTCTATTTCACTGGGTTCTTGCTCCAGTATTTTCTTGCTCATCGCCATCATGGCCAGCCTCGTTCCACGCCGGCTGCCTTCAGCAGTGCGGCCAGTTTCTTGCGCGCATAAAACAGGCGCGTCTTCACGGTGTTTTCCGGGATACCGACGATTTCAGCCACCTCTTCCACAGATTTCTCGTGGTAGTAGACAAGATCGATGATTTCCCGATGTTCCGGCGAAAGTGCGGTCAGGCACTTGCGCAACGCGTCTCCAGTATCCTTCTTCTGCACCGAAACTTCCGGATCGTCGGACGTATCCTCGATCGCATTGGCGGCCTCATCGTCTAGTTCAACGTCCTTCCTGCGGCGCAGCGCAGACAGGGCCTTGAATCGTGTAATTGCCAAAAGCCAGGTGGAGACGGCGGATCGGCCTTCGAACTTGCCAGCCTGGCGCCACACATCGAGAAAGACCTCGCTGATGAGGTCTTCCGCAACCTGTTCATCCCGCACGAGCCGAAACCCGAAGCGGAACACCCTGACATGGTGCCTTCCGTACAGCACCTGCATGGCGAGGCGGTCGCCTTGAGCGATCCGAGCGATCAGGACGTCGTCCGAAGCCGCCTGTGTCGCACTCAATGGCCGTCTCGCAAGGTTGGTCGGGTTGGGTTCGCGGGTGGTTCGATTGGAAAGGCAAGATTCTTCAGATTATCGCAATAACTGGCCTGCATCTGTGATGTACCGCACGGAAGGGCCTTGTTTGGCAACCATCCTAGGTACCGAAGCGAGAGAAATGGAAAAATTGGTATCATAATACAGAAATACTTTCTTCATATTCCGGCTGTCCGCTGCCGACCTTACCAATGCTTGGCCCGCAAGACAGCATTTGCGTGCCCCGTCCGCCTTCGGCCTGTTCGCCGGATTGGGCGCGCCGCACCACACTAACCCGATCCGGCTAATTTCCATTGCCAAACAAGGGCAATGCCGACCACGGATGCGAGATTCGGCTGCGAAAGATACCAAACCTAAACGCTTTCCTACTTAGATTCTGACGGTTTAAATCCCACGAATTGGCGAGACCAATGGCCACCGTTGCCTCCCCTTTCCTAAATCCAATTGCGGCTGAACTGGACAGCGTGAGTCCCAAGCTGACAGCGAAGGCGTTGTCGCGCCGCGCGAAGCAGCGCCGTCAAATTCAGGGAATGGTCGCTGTCGGCTACGTCATCGATACCTTCGTGCTGCTGATCTACGCCCACGCCGGCACGATACCGGCGACGATCGGCCCGGCATACGCCGCCTCCGGTCTGGTCTTCGTCGCTTGCTATCTGGTGCTGTCGGAAACGGGCTTCAACGAGCGCTTCAAGGATCATTATTTCGCCGCGTCGCAATCGATCGTCAGCATGGCGATCATGCTGACCTTCACTTACATCGCGCCGGAAGTCGGCGTGACGTTTCTCTGCACTCTGTTCATCGTGTTCAACTTCAGCTCGCTGCGCTCGACGCCGCGGCAAACGGCAATTGTGTGGACCGCGATGGCGTTCGGCCTTGCCGGGCTGTTTCTGCTGACCGACAAGCCGATCTCGATTCCGCACAGCACCTATCTGGAGCGCTTCGCGACGATGTTGATGTTCATCCTGAGCATCGGACGCTGCATGTTTCTCGGGATATTCTCCAGTTCGTTGCGAGAGTCGCTCTACAAACGCGGCCTCGAGCTCAAGGAAGCCTACAAGCGCATCGAAGAACTTGCCGAACTCGACGAGCTGACCGGCTCGTTCAACCGCGGAAGCATCATGCGGATGCTGGATGAGGAGATCGCCCGCGTCCCTCGCAGCCAGACGCCCTGCTCGATCGCGCTGATCGATCTCGACTGGTTTAAGCGCATCAACGACACCTTCGGCCATCCCACCGGCGATGAAGTGCTCAGGACATTCGCCATCACCGTTTTCGCAAACATCCGCAACATCGACAGGTTCGGCCGTTACGGTGGCGAGGAATTCCTGCTGGTGCTTCCCGATACGCCAAATGACGTCGCCGCCCGCATCCTCGACCGGCTTCGCACGATCATCGCCGATCTCGACTGGAGTGCGTTCTCGCCCGATATGCGAGTGACGATTTCCGCAGGCGTCGCGACGCTGAGACCCGATGAGACCGCGGACACATTTCTCGCCCGCGCCGACAATGCGCTCTACTTAGCCAAGGCACGAGGACGCAACCTTGTCGCCAGCACCTGAATCCGACCACTTCCGTTTCCGGGGACGGAGAACCGTCGCCGGTCTGCAAACGCTCCAGGACAGAGTCATGAGTTTGAAATCCGCTGCCGCTTCCGAAGGTCTGCTCGACGAATTGCAAACCACGCTCGCGCATGGAACCGTCGCGCGCCGGGTCGAAACCCTGCGCCGCGTGACCGAACTTTTCCTCAGCGGAGCGGTGGATTATTCCGACCAACAGATCGGGCTGTTCGACGACGTCTTCCAGTGCCTGATGCATCACATCGAGACCTCCGCCAAGGTGCTGCTGGCCAATCGTCTCGCTCCGATCGATACCGCGCCGCCGCTCACCATTCGCGCGCTGGCGTTCGACGATCTGATCGAGGTCGCAGCTCCGGTGCTGTCCCGGTCGGAGCGGCTCGACGACGACACGCTGATCGAGACCGCGCGCAACAAGAGCCAGGCGCATTTGCTGGCGATTTCAACGCGACGGGTGCTGAGCGGCGCAGTGACCGACGTGCTGGTGCTGCGCGGCGATGACGAGGTGATCCACAACACTGTCAACAATCCCGGCGCGGAATTTTCCGAGCGCGGCTTCACCCGGCTGATAAATCGCGCCGAGGGGGACGATAACCTTGCGACCTGCATCGGCATGCGTCCGACGATTCCGCGGCACCTCTATTTGAAACTGATCGCGAAGGCCTCAATGACTGTGCGGGCGCGGCTCGAGGCCGCCAACCCGCAGCAGGCGGCAGACGTGCCGATCGCGGTGCGGGAGGCGGCACGGCTGGCGCGTACCGCGCCCTCGGCCATCACCCAGGAAACTGAGATCGCCCACGCGCTTGTCAGATCATTATACGAGGACGGCCGGCTCGACGAATTGCAGTTGGCGGCATTTGCCGAGGCCGGCAAATTCGACGAAGCCAATGCGGCGATCGCGGCACTTGCCAATGTCCCGGTGTCGATCGCAGAAAATATGATGGTGGAAACCTGCGCCGAAGGCGTGATGATCCTGGCCAAGGTTTCGGGTATATCGTGGCCGACCGTCAAGGCCATCATCAACATGCGCGACGGTCTCTCGGGCATGAAGCCGGTCGACCTTGGGACATGCAAGGCTACCTACGAACGGCTGCGGCCCTCGACTGCACAGCAGGTGCTGCGCTTCCACCGCATGCAGTTGACCGCAGCGCCGGCCGCGTGAGTCATACGCTCGCGGCGAACAAGTGCCATCGGCCCGGAAGACCCTTGAGTTCACGCGATCGGCATTCGGAAAATTCAAGCCGGCGCCGGCCACAAGATCGGTGACGCCTCTCGAGACCAGGACTTCGCTCGATTGGGATTGCGCCATCACCCGAGCGGCGGCGTGAACCGCAATACCGCCGATGTCCCGGCCTCTGATCTGTTGGAGTCTTCAAAAGCTAAAACCTAAGCACCCGGGATCCCGCCACCGCGCCGATGGCGGTGACCGACGCGGTCGCAATGGTGTACCAGGTCGCCACGAACAGCGGTGAATCGTCGGTGCAGTGCGAGGCGTATAGCGTCGCCGCCAAACCCGCCGATAACAGTCCGGCGATCGCGCCTGCTACCGCGGGCCGTGTTGGCGCGCCGTGGCGCAAGCCGACCAACGCCGCCGCCAGCAGCGGCAGCGACATCAGCGGAATAGCCGTCAAGCAAGTGCGAGAATTGGTGCCGACCAGGCGCGTCATCATCGGCAACCGCTGCGGCATCATCATTTCACCGGCAATTCCGGCGGCGATGATTCCAACCGGAAGCAAGAGCAGCCATCCCCACCCCTTGAACGAAGCTTCGGGCCGCGAAAGATGCAGGCCGACCGCGATCGCCGAGATCGCCAGCGCCAGCGTGACCAGGAATTTCAGATCGAAGAACGGATTATGCATCGCTGTCATGACATCGGGCCTAACACCGAGGGTCATCAGGAACACCGCAAGCGAAAACGGCGCTGCGGCAAGCAATCCA
>DASXJV010000081.1:0-6371 GCA_036497205.1 Bradyrhizobium sp. | reverse complement strand
CGTCTTCATCTTGACCATCTTTGCCGCGACCGGCCTCTCACGCTGGATCAAAGCGCCCGCGCCATTCGCGATCGCCGGGGCTCTCTTTCTTCTCGCGCTCGGCCTGCCAAGGGCAATCCAGCTCACGGCCCAGAACATCCGGGGGCTTCCCAACCAGAGCGGCGAAGTCTTCGGTGCATCGCCGGAGATGTGGAGCGCCTTGCGGCAGCACGTGGCGCCGGACGAACGCGTCGCTAACAACCCGCTTTTCCTGCAAGACATGACGCCCTGGCCGGTGAATATATCGTGGGCGCTCTTTGGCAATCGTCCGTCCTGTTTCGCCGGACGTGAATTGGCGCTGCCCTACACAGCGCTGCCGCGCGCCCGGCTCGCGGAGATCGAAGCGCAATTCGAACGGGTCTTCGCCGGCAAAGAGCAGCCCGACGACGTTCGCGCCCTCGCCACGCGCTATCAATGCCGCGTCGCCGTCGTCACGGCACAAGACGGCGCATGGCAGCACGATCCGTTCGCCAGCAGCCCGTACTACAAACTCGTCGATGAACGTGGCGACGCATGGAGGATCTACCGGGTCACCGAGGCAGGCTTGCAGGCCGCCGCGCCCAACGATCAGTGACACTCGCCGGCCGCTAACGCCGCTGGATCGCGATCCGGATGATCTCGTTGTCGGGGATAATCTTGTCCTGCCCCTGCGACCAGGTCGGCGCCTTTGCGTAGTCGGCCGGCTTCATGTCGAGCGAATCGATCTGGCGGCCGAGGATGGCGACGACTTCGATCGGGACTGCAACCGGCCGTCCGAACCATCCGAACCATTTGCTGTAGGAGACGATCAGTTTGATCTTCCCATCAGGCGTCCGCACGACCTTCTGGACGTCGCCAAGCGTGACATCGTTATCGTCGAGGACCGGCAGGCCGATGAGATGACCGACGGTCGTCTTTTGCGGAAAGCGGCGATTCATGCGCGCTTCCGGGGAATCGTCATCCTTGGCATTGTCGTCGTCAGCACTGTCGTCATTGGAATCATCCTGCGCCGGGGCACCGGCTTGCTGCGCCAGGACGAGCGGATGATCGGCCGGACCCAGGCGATATGCGTACGCGGCCGGGATCACCAGGAAGGCCGCAATCGACAGTGTGACGAACTTTCGCTTGTCCATGGCCGCCGCCCTTCCCAAGATCAATGCTCCACCATGGCACGAAAAGCGGGACTGGTGTATACTTGCACGGCCATTTTACGAATAGTCACTTGGCCGGCACGAGAAGTTTACCCTCTAGGCGTTGCTCCCAAGATTCTCGGCCCGTATTGTCCGGCTGCGTTACTTCAAAGAATTGTCGCGCCACGACCCTGACGGACCATCCCATGCAGGCAAGCGCTCGTTCCATGACACCACCATCTAAGAAGCTGCACCCCGCTCCGATCCGGATCATGCACTGGACCAATGCGATCGCCATCTTCATCATGGTTGGCAGCGGCTGGAAGATCTACAACGACGAGGTGATCTTCGGCTGGCTGCATTTCCCTGACTTCCTCACTATCGGCCATTGGGCGCAGCACGGACTGCAATGGCATTTCTTCGGCATGTGGATTTTCGTGCTCAACGGCATTGCCTATCTCACCTATGGCATCGCGACCGGACGTTTCCGGCGCATGCTGGTTCCGATCCGTTGGAACGAATTGCTCGCGACCATCAACGACGCCCTCCACTTTCGTTTGTCGCATGACGATCCGACCCGCTACAACACCGTGCAGAAGCTACTCTACGTCGGCGTCATCTGCGTCGGCATATTGACGGTAATTTCGGGGCTGACGATCTGGAAGCCCATCCAGTTCTCCGAATTGCTGTCGCTGTTCGGCAGCTTCCAGACGGCACGCCTCATCCATTTTCTGTGCATGTCGGCGATTGTCCTATTCGTCCTCGTGCACGTCAGCCTCGCTTTGCTAGTGCCGCATACGCTGGTCTCCATGATCACCGGCGGCCCGCGGCTCGATCCCAATCGTGACGCGCAGACCCTGGCGAAGCCTCAGCACGAGCCGATCGGATAGGAGTTACACGCGCCATGTCCATCCGCACGCCCTCGCGTTCGATCTTCCGGCCCCGTCGCGGGATCAATCAGGACATCCTCAAAGACAATCGGCGCCTGATCCAGGAGGTCGATCGCCGCAAGGTGCTGCGCGGCGCGCTCAGCCTTGGCGCATTGACTTTGCTCACGGGCTGCGATGTGAGCGAGAACGGCCAAGTACAAACGGCATTGCGCGCCGTATCGACTTGGAACGACAAGGTTCAGAGCCTGATATTCCGGCCCAATCATCTTGCCCCGACCTTCTCGGAGGCGCAGGTGGTGAAGCCGCCACGCTTTAATGCATTCTACGACGTCGAGGACGTCAAACCGGTCAACGGCGACGACTGGAAGCTCGAACTTTCCGGCCGCATCGAGAACAAGAAGCCGTGGACTGTGCGAGACCTCTACGCTCTGCCCGAGCAGGAGTTGATCATCCGGCATATCTGCGTCGAGGGCTGGGACTATATCGGGCAATGGTCGGGCCCGAACCTGCGCGCCTTCCTGGAACGGGTCGGCGGCGACCTCACGGCAAAGTACATCGCATTCCGTTGTGCCGACGGCTACACCGAGAGCATCGACATGCCGACCGCGCTGCACCCCCAGACCATCCTCGCCACGAAGTATGCGCGTGAACCGATCACCGACCCGTTCGGCTTTCCGCTGCGCCTGCGGACATCGACCAAGCTCGGCTTCAAAAACGCGAAATGGATTGTCGCGATGGAAATCACCAACGATTTTCCCGACACCTATTACAATAAAGAAGGCTTCAACTGGTTCAGCGGGATATAATAGCATCTTTCGTCATCAACATCGGCTAACCCGCGACATGCCAACACGTCCGCGCTGAGTCCGTTCCGCCCCCTACTCCGGAACGTGGTTCAGCACGGCTTTTGAGCCACACCGCCTTCGAATGTCACCAGCGCCTTCGACGCCAGTGTCAATTGATCAGAGGGACACTTCTGTAGGCAAGGCTATGCTATGAGGTGGCTTTGTCGGCTGACGCAGGGGTTTGATGCATCAGTTTCTCCACGAAACTGACGAAGGTCCGCGCCTTGGTGGTTGCCGAACGGCCAGCCGGAAATACGGCCCAAAGATCGAGCTCAGGCAACTCCCAATCCCGGAGAACCGTCTTGACCGTCCCGTCGGCAATCTCAGGGGCGAACATCCATTCCGATGCAATTGCAATTCCAGCGTGCGCGAACACGGCCGTCCGTACGCCCTCGGCAGCAGTCATGCGCAAGCGACCTTTCAACGTGACAGGAACCTCGGTGCCGTCCCGCCGGAAAGTCCATGCCGCACCGCCACCTCGCTGCGCATAAATGACGGCGTCATGCGCGAGGAGGTCTGCCGGCGTGGCGGGTTTGCCAGCGTTCGCGAAATACGCCGGCGTCCCGAGGACCGCATGGCTACAGCTTGCGATCCGTCGAGCCGTCAGAGTCGAATCGACGAGCTTTCCCATACGCAGTGCAACCTCGATCCCCTCCCGCACGAGGTCGACGTTGCGGTCATCAAGCACGAAGTCCACGGCGAGGTCCGGATGGCCCGCCAGGAACTTCGATATATGCGGAATCACATGAATTCGCGCGAATGTGGCGGCCGCGGAGACACGTAGCCTCCCCGAAAGACCCTTGCTGGCGCCACGCGCCGCGAGTTCCGCCTCCTCCGCCTCCTCGATCGAGCGTCGCGCCCGTTCGTAGTAGCTAAGCCCCACTTCGGTGGGTGTCAGGCCGTGCGTCGTGCGCACCAGAAGCTTCACGCCAAGCCGACCTTCAAGTTGCGCCACCAATTTCGATACGGCCGGTTGTCCGACGTCGAGGCGGCGCGCCGCGGCGGAGAATGACCCTGAATCGACCACCGCCACGAAGGTTTCCATCGCCGCCAGCCGATCCATGCTCACGCTCCGCAGGACTAGACAATACTGCCAGGGCCTTACTGCGGCGCCGATGGCCAAGGACCCCTGCTCAGACCGAGTTTCTCATTCCGGCTCGGAATAATCGATAGTCCTTAGCCCCTCCTATCCCGTTCAAATTGAATTCGTACTGTTTCGTCGGAACCGACCCAGAGAAATGAGCCTCATGACCCGCTTCGAGAAATATCGCGAGAGCTTTCCCAACGCCAGCTTGATCCGGTCGAAGACGGGCGTCCTGGAAGTGGCGCTGCACACCAATGGCGGCAAGCTGATCTTCGACGGACACGCCCACGAACAATTCGTCGACCTCTTTCACGCGATCGGCTCCGATTCCGATAACCGCGTTGTCATTCTGACCGGCAGCGGCACCGCCTTCATGGACACGATCAGCCCCGAGGGTTTCGACTTCTTCAGTCCTCAAGGTTACGACAAGATCTATCGCGAGGGCAAAAAAGTCCTCATGAACATCCTCGACATCGAAGTGCCCCTCATCGCGGCGGTGAACGGCCCGGTTCGGCTGCACTCCGAGTACATCCTGCTCGCCGATATCGTGCTCGCGACGCCGGCGACGGTATTTCAGGACCAGCCGCATTTCGAGTTCGGCATCGTACCCGGCGATGGGGTCCACCTGCTCTGGCAGGAAGCGATCGGCACGATACGCGGCCGCTACTTCATATTGACTCGGCAGGAGATCGACGCCGCAACCGCAAAGGAATGGGGCGCAGTCAACGAAATCGTACCGGACGACAAACTGCTCGCCCGCGCCCGCGAGATCGCGGAGGGGCTCGCCAAGCTGCCGCCGCTCACGGCGCGCTATACGCGCATTGCCCTTACGCAAAAGCTGCGCCGCATCGTCGACGAGGGCGTCGGGTACGGGCTTGCGCTGGAGGGCATCAGCGCGGCGGACGTTGCGCGGAGTATGACCAAATGAGCGGGACCTACAAACGCGTGCTTGGAACAGATCCGAGCGATAAGCCGCATCTCGAAACCATAACGGTCAAAGTGACCGTAAACGGAAAGCCCGAGCGGCTCACGGTCGAACCTCGCATGACGTTGCTCGATGCGTTGCGCGAAGAGTTGGCGCTGACGGGACCGAAAAAAGGTTGCGACCGCGGTGAATGCGGGGCTTGCACCGTGCATATCGAGGGTCGACGAGTGCTCTCCTGCATGACGCTGGCAGCCATGCAGGAAGGAAGACGCATCACGACGATCGAGGGGCTGGAGCAGAATGGCAAGCTGCACCCGCTCCAGCAGGCGTTTATCGAGCATGACGGCTTCCAGTGCGGGTTCTGCACCTCGGGGCAGATCATGTCTGGTCTCGCCCTGATCGAAGAAGCGAAAGCGGACCGGCCGAGCGCGGCCACCGCCGACGTGCGAAGCACTTTTAATCTCGGCGACCTCACCGACGCTGAAATTCGTGAGCGGATGAGCGGCAATCTTTGCCGTTGCGGCTGTTATCCGAACATCGTCGACGCCATTGCTGAAACTTCCGGGAGGAGGTGAGCCATGCATCCTTTCGCCTTGTCTCGCGCAGATGATCCGGCGAAGGCCATTGTGGCGCACAGCCATGATCCCGGTCTCGCATTCATTGCCGGCGGGACCGACCTGATCGGGCTGATGAAGGATCAAGCGACGCTTCCCGAGCGACTCCTGGACATCAATCACTTGCCGGGGTTGGCACGCATAGAAGCGCGGCCCGATGGCGGACTGCACATCGGCGCGCTCGCACGCATGAGCGACGTCGCGGCCGATCAGAAAGTTCGCCGGCGCTTCCCCGTCATCGCCGAGTCACTCCTGTTTGCCGCGTCCGCTCAATTGCGAAACATGGCGACGATCGGCGGCAACATCATGCAGCGTACCCGCTGCGCCTATTTCCGCGACGAGGACGGCCTCCCTTGCAACAAACGGCGGCCGGGCTCGGGCTGCTCAGCGCTTCATGGCCTCAACCGCAACCATGCGATCTTTGGCTGGTCGGACGCCTGCGTTGCGACGCATCCGTCGGATCTGGCGGTGGCGTTCGCGGCGCTGGATGCGGTCGTCATCGTGCACGGGCCGACAGGGCAACGCCCTATCCCGTTCACCGACTTTCATCGACTGCCTGGCAGCACGCCGGAGCGCGACAACGTCCTGGAACGTGGCGACCTGATCGTTGCTATCGACGTCCCGGCGCGGCCGGAAGGGCGCGCGTCGCACTATCTCAAGGTCCGGGACCGTCAGTCCTACGAGTTCGCGCTCGTCTCCGTGGCAGTCGCTGTAGCGACCGACGGCGGCCGCATCCGGTCCGTGAGGCTCGCAATGGGCGGAGTCGCGCATAAGCCGTGGCGGCTCAGCATGGCGGAAGAAGCTCTGCGCGGAATTTCGCTCGACGACACCGCGGCGCTCACATCGGCAATCGCAACGTCATTCG
>DASXJV010000080.1:0-4946 GCA_036497205.1 Bradyrhizobium sp. | reverse complement strand
CCAACAGGACTTTCGATGGCTGAGGCAAAATACGACGTGCTCGGGATCGGCAATGCGATCTTCGACGTGCTGGTGCAGACGGACGAGAAATTCCTTAGCCGTCACGGCATGACCAAGGGCGGCATGGCGCTGATCGACGAGACGCGCGCGGCTGCGATCTATCGCGACATGGGACCGTCGACGCAGATGTCGGGCGGCTCGGCCGCCAACACCATCGTTGGCGTCGCCAGCCTCGGCGCCCGCGCCGCCTATGTCGGCAAGGTCAGGGACGACGAGATCGGCCGGCTCTACAGCCACGACATCCGCGCCGCCGGTGTTGCGTTCGAGACCAGGCCGGCAGCAGCCGGTCCCGCGACCGGTTGCTCCTACATCCTGGTGACCGGCGACGGCGAGCGCACCATGAACACCTATCTCGGCGCGGCGCAGGACCTGACGCCCGCCGATATCGATGCCGCGCAGATCGCGGCAGCGAAGATCGTCTATCTCGAAGGCTATCTCTGGGACCCGAGCAGCGCCAAGGACGCCTTCGTGAAGGCTTCCACGATCGCGCATGAGGCGGGCCGCCAGGTCGCGCTGACCTTGTCGGATGCGTTCTGTGTCGATCGCTATCGCGGCGAGTTCGTCGAGCTGATGAAGAACGGCACCGTCGACCTGATCTTCGCCAATGAGAGCGAGCTGCACGCGCTCTATCAGACCTCGGATTTCGACACCGCGCTGAAAGCGCTGCGCGGCGACGTCAGGCTCGGCGTGGTCACCCGCAGCGAAAAGGGTTGCGTGGTGGCGTCGTCCGACGGCGTCACCGCGGTGCCGGCGTTCCCGGTTTCGCGACTTGTCGACACCACCGGCGCCGGCGATCTGTTCGCCGCCGGATTCCTGTTCGGGCTGGTGCGCAATGCCGGTTACGAGAATGCCGGCCGGCTCGGCGCGCTGGCGGCGGCCGAGGTGATCCAGCATATCGGCGCCCGGCCGCAGGTCTCGCTGCAGGAGCTGGCGAAGCAGCACGGGCTGCCGGTGTAGGTTCTGCGGCCCGCTCGCGGGGAGAGGTCGGCGCGCAGCGCCGGGTGAGGGGGACTCTCAACGGGTCACCTGCCGAAAAGGCGACCTCTCAATCGTCATGTCTTGTCTCCTTACCTCCAGTGAAAGGCGGATACAGTTGCCGGAATGCTTCGTCTTCCCTCGAAATTTTGCTATTGCAACCTGCACGACACGTAAATCGAGGGCCGCATGCTGACCGGTGAACTTCGCTCCAGGATCGACAATGTCTGGAACGCCTTTTGGGCGGGCGGTATCGCCAATCCGCTCGAGGTGATCGAGCAGATCACCTACCTGCTGTTCATGCGCGGACTCGATGACGCCCACACCCTTGAGGAAAACAAGGCCAACCGCCTCAAGAAGCCGATGGAGCGGCGCATCTTTCCCGCAGGGAAAGACAAGATTGGCAAGAACGGCGGCGTCGCCTATGAGGAGATGCGCTGGTCGCGGCTGAAGAACAGGGACCCCGCGACCATGTTCGAGATCGTCGCCGAGCATGTCTTTCCGTTCCTGCGCACCATGGCGGAAGCCGGCACCGCGCACGCCACCCACATGAAGGGCGCGCGTTTCACCATTCCGACCCCGGCGCTGCTCGCCAAGGTGGTCGATCTCCTCGCCGAAATCCCGATGGAGGACCGCGACACCAAGGGCGACCTCTACGAATACATGCTGTCGAAGATCGCGACCGCAGGCCAGAACGGCCAGTTCCGCACCCCGCGCCATATCATCGCGCTGATGGTCGACATGATGGCGCCCGGCCCGAAGGACGTGATCTGCGATCCCGCCTGTGGCACCTGCGGCTTCCTGATCGCGGCCAATGAATATCTCCGAAACAATCATTCGAAACTGTTCCAGGAAAAAGCGTCGCGCGACCATTTCCACGAGGAGATGTTCCACGGCTTCGATTTCGACGGGACCATGCTGCGGATCGGCTCGATGAACATGACGCTGCATGGCGTCGACAACCCGGACATCCGCTACAAGGATTCGCTGGCGCAGGAGCACGCCGGCGATTCCGACCGTTATTCCCTCGTGCTCGCCAATCCCCCATTCGCCGGCGCGCTCGATTACGAGACAATTGCCAAAGACCTCCAAGCGATCGTGAAGACAAAGAAGACCGAACTGCTGTTCATGGCGCTGTTCCTGAAGCTGCTGAAACCCGGCGGGCGGGCGGCGGTGATCGTGCCTGATGGCGTGCTGTTCGGCTCATCCACCGCGCACGGGGAAATCCGCCGCATGCTGGTGGAGGACCATCGGCTCGATGGCATCGTCAAGCTGCCGTCCGGCGTGTTCCGCCCTTATGCCGGCGTCTCGACTGCGATCGTGCTGTTCACCAAGACCAATTCCGGCGGCACGGATCGTGTTTGGTTCTACGATTGCCAGGCTGACGGTTTGTCGCTGGATGACAAGCGCAACGCGCTGTTGCCGGCGGAGAAGATCGGGCCCAGGGCGAAACTCGGCGGCGACGAGCACGCCAAGAACAATCTTCCGGACATCGCGGCGCGCTGGACGCAACACGGTGGGGCCGAACGTAAGCGCCCTCGCACCGCGCAGAGCTTTTGCGTGCCAAAGGCCGAGATTGCGGCGGCCGGCTATGACCTTTCGATCAACCGCTACAAGGAAGTGGTGCATGAGGCGAGCGAACATCGTCCGCCGAAGGAAATAATTGCCGAGCTGAAGGCGCTTGAGAAGGAGATCGCCGAGGGACTCGACGAATTGGAGAGAATGTTGTGAGTCCCCACCCTCAACTAATGATCGACGAATTTTGTGAAACGGGCAGCGGCGGAACGCCGAGCCGTGCAAATGGCGACTACTACGGCGGCAACATTCCTTGGGTAAAGTCGGGCGAACTCCGCGAAGATGTAATCACCGACACAGAGGAAAAGATAACGGCGCGCGCCATCAAGGAGAGTAGCGCAAAAATCGTTCCCAGCGGGGCAATATTGCTTGCGATGTATGGAGCTACAGTTGGACGGATGGCGTTTCTTGGGATTGATGCAGCAACAAATCAAGCGGTATGCAACATCCGACCGGACCCCAAGAAGGCCTTTCCGCGCTATGTGTTTCACTGCCTGCAATCCAAGATAAATCATTTTCTGGGCCGGGCTGCTGGTGGCGCACAGCCGAACATTTCGCAAGGAATTATCAGAGAGACGAAGATTCCGCTCCCCCCGCTCGACGAGCAGCGGCGGATCGCGGCGATCCTGGACAAGGCGGATGCGCTGCGTCGCAAGCGCCAGCGCACTATCGGCCTGCACGACAACCTCGCTCAATCGATCTTTCTTGAAATGTTCGGAGATCCTAGGAGCAATCCGAAGGGGTTCAAAACCTCTGGTTTCGAGCCGCTCTTAAAGACATCGCCCAATTTCGGCAGTATGATACCGCCAAAGATACAAGAAGCAGAGTGGGTATCGTTGCGAGTAGCTAATATCCAGAACTGGAAGCTAGCGCTAGAAGACTCCAAATACATCGACCTCCCGTCAGATTCTGTTGAGAAACATACGTTGCTTGACGGCGATATTATTCTTGCGAGGGCGATAGCGTCGGAAGAACATTTGGGTAAATGCGTCGTAGTAAAACCCGCAGGAAGGAAATGGGCATTTGACTCCCATCTAATGCGCATTCGTTTGAACACCGAGATGATTTATCCGGTTTATGTCCGTGAGCTTTTCAAAACACCCGGCGGCCGCCAGCTTTTTCTTCAATCGACCCGGAAAACTACCGTCCAATACAATATAAATACGAAGGAGCTGAAAGCTCTGAAAATTCCAGTGCCGCCTATCGCTCTTCAGCAAGAATTCGTTTCTCGTGTGGACACTCTAGATTCGATCCAGGATTCCGGACGTCGTTCGACCAGATATCTGGATCAGCTCTTTTCCTCTCTCCAATCCCGCGCCTTTTCCGGGCAGCTTTGATCATGCGCTTCGAGTTCGATTGGGACCCGGCCAAGGCGGAGAGCAATCGCCGCAAGCATGGCGTCAGCTTCGAGGACGCCATGGGGGTCTTTGGCGATCCGCTGGCGCTGTCGCTGCTGGACAATGAATCTGGCCAGGGGGAAGAGCGATGGGTTACCATAGGTCGAAACCCCGCCAGCAATTTACTGCTGGTCGTGCATACCCATGTCGAGCTGTCTCCGGAGCGGGCGGCGATACGCATCATTTCGGCCCGCCGGCCGACCGGCCGCGAAGTCCGCCAATACGAGGAAGGGTGATCCGATGAAGGACGAATACGACTTCTCGAATGCCGAGCGCGGCAAGTTCTTTCGCGAGGGCGCGCGCCTGGTGCCCCCGGTCCATCTCGATCCCGAGGTGCTGGAATATCTCGTCGAACGGGCCGCCGCGCGCGGAATCTCGCTGAGCTCGCTGGTGAACACGCTGCTGCGCAAGGATATCGAACTGATCGACGCGGCCAAGTAGCCGCCTGTCGCAGACGGCCCGACGGAGCCCCGATGTCCAACTTCGCCTTTCTCGCCGCTGAATTCCCCGCCGTGCACGAGGCGGCGGTGGAGGCGGAGCGTCAGGTGGAATTGCTGTTGGCATTGGTAACATACATGGTACCATATGATCCGGGTCGAGGAATTCATAACCGATGAGGATGTGAGTCCCTTCAGGCGTTGGTTCGATGCCCTCGACCATCAAGCGGCGGCTTGGATCACGATTGCCATCGACCGGATCGTCGAGGGCAATACTTCGAATGCGAAGGCGCTTGGCGAAGGTGTATCGGAACTAAGGATCAATCGGGGCCCCGGCTATCGAATTTACTTCGGCTGGGACGGCAAGCTGCTCGTGATTCTGCTGGGCGGCGGCACCAAGAAGCGCCAGCAGAGCGATATTCAGACGGCGTTACGCCACTGGCGTAGCTACAAGGCGCGCAAGGCGGCCGGACGGGCCGGGAGGAAATGATCATGCCCCTGA
>DASXJV010000079.1:0-11161 GCA_036497205.1 Bradyrhizobium sp. | reverse complement strand
TGGCAACGCGGTAAGGACTGGGGGCCCGGCAGCGCGAATTTCGCAGTGATCCAGCAATGGAACAAGAGTGAGGTTTATTCGAAGACGATTGCATATTTCGCGAGCCAGCTCTCGCGCGCGCCGTGAATTTTCCGCCTGGGGTACCGGCGGAAAGACAGGGCTTCCCCAAATATTGATTTTTAATTCAATCTTACCGAGTATGCTCCCTGCGAATTATGCATGAGAAATCACCGCCAAACCGACCCTGAATGGCAGCGTGAGACCCAAACCTCCGGCTTTCAGCTTGATTCAGACCATCCCTATAACTTTACCTTTAGGCAGCCATGCCGAAAGGTTAATCGTTTCTTATTCTGTTATGCAATTTAGGACTAGCTGCACCGCACCATTGGAACTTCTGCAGTGCGGTAGTTCGCCCTATATTCATTTCAACGATGAGGCCTCCGCCAAGGGCTGAATCGAATATGCAAGGAGACTACCCATGTTGCTCTCGCTCATCCGCATGATCCAGGCGTTCCGGGACTATCAGCGTAATGTCAGCGAACTGTCCCAGCTTAGCGATCGCGAACTGGCCGATATCGGCCTTGATCGTTCGGACATTCCGCGCGTTGCAGCCGGCACCCATAACGCCTGAGCCGTTTCCCAGTCGACTGACGAACGGATAGCGCCCGCTCACTGCGGGCGTTGTCATATCTGCCGCCAGTGTGGTGGTGCAATTTTGCGGGCCGCCCTCAAGAGAACTTCCGGACACCAGGCGCCGCCGCATTCCACTGGCGCTGAAAACGCGCTACCTCTGTGCCTATGGCAGGCACCAAACCCACTTCTGACTCCGTGCACATCATCGGTGCGGGCCTCGCCGGCTCGGAAGCAGCCTGGCAGGTCGCCAGGTCAGGCGTACGCGTTGTCCTGCACGAGATGCGCCCCGATCGGATGACCGAGGCCCATCGCACCGACGGCCTCGCTGAACTGGTGTGCTCCAATTCGTTTCGCTCCGATGACGCCGCCAATAACGCGGTCGGATTGCTGCACGCCGAAATGCGCCGGCTGGGTTCGCTGATCATGCGCGCCGCCGATGCCAATCAGGTTCCCGCCGGCGGCGCCTTGGCGGTGGACCGGGACGGATTTTCAGCGGCGGTCACCAAGGCACTGCACGACCATCCCCTGATCGAAATTCATCGGGGCGAAATCGGCGGCCTGCCGCCCGCGGACTGGCACAATGTCATCGTCGCGACCGGGCCTTTGACCTCCGCACCGCTCGCTGACGCAATCCGCGAACTCACCGACGAGAACGCACTGGCGTTCTTCGATGCGATCGCCCCGATCGTGCACAAGGATTCCATCGATATGTCGGCGGCGTGGTTTCAGTCGCGCTACGACAAGATGGGCCCCGGTGGCACCGGCGCCGACTATATCAATTGCCCCATGACCAAAGAGCAATACGACGCTTTCGTCGATGCGCTGATTGCCGGGGAGAAGACCGACTTCAAGGAGTGGGAAACCAATACGCCCTATTTCGATGGCTGCCTGCCAATCGAGGTGATGGCCGAGCGCGGCCGAGAGACCCTGCGTCACGGGCCGATGAAGCCGGTCGGGCTCACCAATCCGCACGATCCGACGGTGAAGGCCTACGCCATCGTGCAACTGCGCCAGGACAACAAGCTCGGCACGCTCTACAACATGGTCGGCTTCCAGACCAAGCTGAAGCACGGCGCGCAGCAGCGTGTGTTCCGCACCATCCCCGGGCTCGAGCACGCCGAATTCGCCCGGCTCGGGGGGCTGCATCGCAACACTTTCCTGAATTCGCCGAAGCTGCTGGATGCGCAATTGCGGCTGCGCGCACAGCCGCGGCTGCGCTTCGCCGGACAGATGACCGGCTGCGAAGGCTACGTGGAATCCGCAAGCATTGGGCTGATTGCCGGGCTCTATGCCGCGGCCGATGCACGCTCAACGTCGCTGGCATCGCCGCCCGCGACGACGGCACTCGGATCACTGCTCGGCCACATTACCGGCGGCCACATCGAAACCATCGACGCCGGCCCACGCTCGTTCCAACCGATGAACATCAATTTCGGGCTGTTTCCGCCGCTCGCCAGTCCACCCACAAGAAATCCCGACGGCACGCGCCTGCGCGGCAACGAAAAGACCGTTGCCAAGAAACAGGCGATCAGCGCCCGTGCGCTGTCGGATCTTGATCGCTGGATTGCCGACAGCCTGCACGTAGCAGCGGCGGCGTGAGCATTTCATGAGCCTGTCCGGGGATGACGCCTCGATGCTGTCCGCGCGATGGACCGAAGGCGTATTGCTGAAACGCGACGTTTTCTCCACGGTCGAGCGCGGCCGCTTTCGCAGCGATGCAGGCGAAGTCGATGCGGTGTTGCGCCGGCTCGATCAGGTGCCGTGGTGGTCCTACATCCCGGCGCGTCATCTGTTTGCACGCGAGCGCCGCGCGCTGGCGCTGGCGCGGGGCCTGCATGTCGGGCCGGAACTGCTGTGGGCCGGCCGGCAGGCGCTGGTGCGCGGTTTCATCAACGGGGTGGCGCTGCATCTTGCAAAACCATCTGGCGATGTCGCCTATTTCCGCTCCGCCAAGCAGGCGCTGCGCAAGCTGCATCGCGCCGGCATCTGCCATAACGATCTCGCCAAGGAGCAGAACTGGCTGCGCGGCATCGACGGACGCGCCTATCTCACCGACTTTCAGCTCGCGGCCTGCTTCAAAACGCGCGGCCGGCTGTTCCGCATCGCGGCCTACGAGGATCTCAGGCATCTTCTAAAGCACAAGCGCAGCTACGCCCCGGACGCGCTGACGCCGAAGGAGCGCAAAATTCTCGCGCGCAAGTCGCTGGTCGCCAGCATTTGGCTTGCGACCGGTAAGAAAGTCTACCGCGCCATCACCCGCGGGCTGTTTAACTTTACCGATCGCGAAGGCGGCGGCCGACGGCTTGTCAATGACGCACCCGTGCTGATCGACCTGATCCGAAAAAATCCTGCCGTCCGCGATACCGCCATCGTGGCGTTCGCCGACCGGCGCACCGGGGTCGGACTTTATGCCTTCGTGGAGGCCGACCAGACCTCGCTCGAAGCGCAATTGCGCAATGAGCTCGCGGCGGCGAAGGGCCCCAAACCACCCGAGCATATCCAGGTGGTGCAGGCCTTGCCGCGCGACAGCGCCGGAAAGCTCCGCACCGAGATCCTGCAGCTTGTCGCGATGAATCAGCTCGACCTGATCGGGCCGATGATGACAAGCGAGACCGACCGCGCGTTCCTGAAAGACATTCTGGAATCACGCAAGAATTTGCGGGATCGATTTAACTTTGAGTCGGTCGATTTGGTACCGCCGCCGTCAACAGACGTCGTCACCCGCGAAGGCGGGCGTTAGCGATAGAATCGAGAAGCCGCAGCGTACTGGATACCCGCTTTCGCGGGTATGACCTCAAATGGTGCAGCACGATGCACCATCCAGGCTCACGAAAACTCCCGCGACCGCGACGCCCGCCACAACGTCCACAAGGTCCGAAACCTCGAGGTGACCCGCGGCACGAACGGATGGGCGTCCGCGCGCGACATACGTTCGAGATCGCGGCTGACCAGCGCCAGCGGCAGGAACACCGGCCTCACCTCCGGCGGCGTGTTCTCCAGGAGCGCGAAGGCTGTCGTTAAATGTCTCCGGGCTTCGCCGATCAGCTGATCCAGCGCGGCGCGCAGCTTCGGCACCTCCCTGCCAGCGAACAATTCCTCCATATTGCTGCCGTGGCTCTCCAGCAATTGCAGCGGCACGAACAATTGACGCCGCGAAGCGTCCAGCGGCAATGCCGCCATCACCTGCGCAATGCCTTGCGCCAGTCCGGCGTGACGCGCGAGGTGCTCGATGTCGTCGGACTGCCGCCCGGCGATCCCTGCACCGAGCGAGAACAACGCCGACGACGTGTCGTGCATGTAGGCTTCCATCGCCGCCATGGTCGGCATCGGATCGTTGTAGAGATCGAACTGATGCTCCTCGATCAGGCGCGACAGCCGTTCAACCGGCAAACGCCAGCTCCGGATCGCCCGCAGCAGTTCGGCCGCAACCGGATTGCCTTCGACACCGCCATGGCCTGCGCCCCCGAGCATGTCGGTCCACCACTGCAGGCGCATTTCACCCGGCAGCGGCTGGCTCACCTGCTCGCGCACGCGGGAAATTTCGACGTTGAAGGCATATATCGCCAACAGCCCTCGGCGCTGCGCAGCCGGCACGAACAACGTGGATGCGTAGCGGGCAAAATCGTGGGCACGCACCAACTCAGTGCAGAAATCAGCGGAGTCCTTGTTGCCGTCCGCGCCGCTCATGGCACCGCGACCAGCGCCGCGGCGACGCGCCGCCGCTCGCCGATCATGATGTTGTAGGTACGGATCGCGGGGCCGGTCTGCATCGCGTCCAGCACTACCCTCACCGCGCGCAGCGCCTCGCGAAGGTCCGATGGAGGCAACCAGATTTCGGTGCCGGTGCCGATGATCAGGGTATCGATGCCGTTGGCTGCAGCGAATACCCGCGCCAGCGACGCCCTGTCGATTTCTTCCGGCTTGGTGACCGGCCATGCCCAGATCGCATCCGGCAGGCACAGCAGAGAGCCACGATGCGACATCTCAGCGAAGGCGAACCCGCCATTGCCGTAAGCCTCGATCGGCGCCGACCTCGGAAGATGCGGAGCATCCGAGCGATCCGCCATGGCTACAATCCAATCCACGAGAATTGAACGAGAACCATTGCATCTCTTGGCTTGAGCATGATCTCAGGACAAACGAAAACGTTTGTCCGAGAAAACCGTTTCCCGCTTTTCGGGATCATGCTCTATTTCTTCGACGGCTTGTCCGGCCCCTCGGCCCGTTGGGTTCCGACGCCGAGATAGATCAGGATCGGCGCTGCGATGAAGATCGAAGTATAGGTGCCGACCAGCACCACGCCGAACATCATGACGGCGGTGAAGCTGTGGATGGCGTTGCCCCCGAACAACAATAGCGCCAGCAATGCCAGCGTGACCGTGACGTGGGTGATGATCGATCGTGACAGCGTCGAGTTGATGGACTCGTTGAGCAACTCGGGCATCGGCATTTTCTTGTAACGCCGCAGCATTTCGCGGATCCGGTCATAGATCACGACGGTGTCGTTTAGTGAATAACCAAGAATCGTCAGCAGCGCCGCGATGCTGGTGAGATCGAAATCGACCTGCGAGATCGACATAAAGCCGATGGTCAGCACGATGTCATGGACGTTGGCGATCATGGCGCCCAGCGCGAACTGCCATTCGAACCGAAACCAGAGATAGATCAGGATCGCAAAAATCGCGAGCATCAGGCCGAGCATGCCGTAAGCCAGCAATTCCCCGGAAACACGCGGTCCCACGACTTCGACACGTCGGTACTCGACAGCGTCGCCGAGCGCGCCGCGCACCTTCTGCACCGCCGCCTGCTGCGCGGCGTCACCGCCGGGCTGTTCGGCAACTCTGATGAGCACCTCGGCGGGACCGCCGAACTGCTGCAACTGCACATCCCCGAGCCCCAGACCGCTCAAGGTGGCGCGCATCGAGGCGATGTCGGCCGCGCCGGACTTAGCTTGTACTTCCAGGAGCGTGCCGCCCTTGAAATCGATGCCGAAATTCAACCCGTGGGTAAAGAACAGGGTGATAGCGAAGATAGAGAGAACCGCTGAAATCGGAAAACTGATGCGGCGAAAGCGCGTGAAATCGAACTTGGTGTCGTCGGGGACGATCCGCAGCGACGGCAGCAGACCGAAGCAGCTGACCACGGTCAATACCGCAATCAGGATGCCTAACCCGATCAGAACTAAATGTGTCACAGCCGGCTCCGCATTCTCAAATCGGCACACTTTGCGGCCGCTTCCACCGCACCCAGCCCGCGACGATCAGGCGGGTGAGCAAAAACGCGGTGAAAACCGTGGTGATGATACCGATGCCGAGCGTCACGGCGAAGCCGCGCACCGGCCCGGTGCCGATGTAGAACAATACCGCCGCGGCGATGAAGGTGGTGATGTTGGAGTCGAGAATCGTCGGCAGCGCCCGCTTGAAGCCGGCATCGATCGCGGAAATAGCGTTGCGGCCGCCGCGCAATTCCTCGCGGATGCGCTCATAGATCAGCACGTTGGAATCCACGGCGATGCCGACCGTCAGCACGATGCCGGCGATGCCGGGCAGCGTGAGCGTGGCATTCAATAGCGACAGCACGCCGAAGATCATCGCGACGTTGATGGCGACCGCGATGTTGGCGAATACGCCGAACAGCCTGTAGGTCACGAGCATGAACACGATGACCATGATTGAGCCGACATAGGCCGCGAGTTCGCCTTTCTCGATCGAGTCCTGGCCAAGCCCGGGCCCGACGGTGCGCTCCTCGATGATGGTCAGCGGCGCGGGCAGCGCACCGGCGCGCAGCAGAATCGCCAGATCGTTGGCCGCCTGCACCGTGAAGTTGCCGGAAATCTGCCCCGAACCGCCGGTGATTGGCTCGCGGATCACGGGCGCGGAAATCACCTCGTTATCGAGCACGATCGCAAAGGGTTGCCCGACATTCTCCGAGGTCGCCTGCGCGAATTTGCGCGATCCCGAGGTATTGAAGCGGAAACTGACGATCGGTTCGCCCGTGCGCTGGTCGAAGCCCGGCTGTGCGTCCGTTAAATCGGCGCCGGAGACCAGAACCTGCTTCTTGATGACATAAGGCGTCTTCGGCGACGTCGAACTCATCAGCACTTCGGAATCAGGCGGCACCCTGCCCTGCAAGGCCTGATCAGCGGGCACCGTGAGATCGACCATGCGGAAATCGAGCTTGGCGGTCTTGCCGAGCAATTCCTTCAAGCGCGTCGGGTCCTGCAAGCCCGGCACCTGCACCAGAATACGGTCGGTGCCTTGGCGCTGGATCAAGGGCTCCACGGTACCGAGTTCGTTGACGCGGCGCTCGACGATCTGGATCGACTGCTCGACCGACTGGCGGACACGCTCGGTGATCGCCGCAGGCGGAACGGTGAGCCGGATCAGCCCGCCGCCGGCGTCGCTGACTTCAAGGCTGCGCTGGCCGCTGGAGCCGAGCAAACCGCCGAGCGGCTGCGACAGCTCGCGCAGTTTTGTCAGAGCATTTTGCAGATCGGTGTCCTTGACGCGAACCTCGACACTATCGTTGCGCACGGCGAGGCCGGTATAACCGATCTTGGCATCGCGCAGCGTGCGGCGAACGTCGTCGCGAACCTGATCGAGCTTGTCTTTCTTGACCGAGTTGGAATCGACTTCGAGCAGGATATGCGAGCCGCCTTGCAGATCGAGGCCGAGCACGAGATGGCGTTGCGCCCATTTCGGCCAGGTCTTGACGGTGGCTTCGGGGAAGAAATTCGGAACGGCGCAAAGGCATACCACCAGCGCCGTCAGGATGATCGCCAGCGCCTTCCACCGCGTGAAATACAACATCGAGTTAACCCGTCAGATCTAAGAGAATGCGGCGCGCAAAAAAGCTAGCTCGCGGACGTCTCGTCCTTGGCGGGCTCACTCTTTTCCTTCGCCGGCTCGCCCTTGGCGCGCACGCCTGAAATCATCTGGCGCATTTGCCGCACGCGGACGCCGTCGGAGATTTCGAATTCGATCTGGTCGTCATCGACCACTTTGGTGACTTTGCCGACGAGGCCGCCCGACGTCACCACGGTGTCGCCGCGGCGGATGTTCTTCACGAGCTCGGCGTGGTCCTTCACCTTCTTCTGCTGCGGCCTCAGAATCAGGAAATACATGATCACAAAGATCAGCGCGAACGGCAGCAGCGACATCAACATGCTGTTGGTATCGCCACCGGCCGCGGCCTGGGCAAACGCAGGAGTAATCAGCATTCGGACAATCCTCGTGAAATGGGAATGAACCGGCAACGCATTCGCGTCGGGCCAGCTCGGGTAAATTCGCGCGGACTATAGCGGCCGCGGTCCCAATTGCAACGCTGCCAGACCCCCTCATTTGCGCGGCTTGCGGCCCCCGGTAAGGCCCGATATGGGTGCACGGTCAGGAACTTCAATGATGTCGAAAAAACCCCGCAAAACCGGACCTCGCGCCGCCTCCAGGGCTGCCTCGCGGAGATCGCCGCCAACTGCGACAAAACGCCCGCTGCCACCCTCCGAACATGACATGCCGGAAAGGATCGCGCGCGCACTCGAAGCCATCGCGGCTCATCTGTCCGCCGCGTCGCCAACGTCAGGCGGCGCTGACTCATTCGGGCGCGCCGACGCATTCGTCTGGCACCCGGACGGACGGCTTGCGCCGGTACCGCGTGTCAGCCGCGTCGATCTCGGTCTGCTCAAGGGCATAGACCGAATGCGCGATATTCTGATCGAGAATACCGAACGCTTCGCCGAGGGCCTGCCCGCCAACAATGCGTTGCTATGGGGCGCACGCGGCATGGGAAAATCGTCGTTGGTGAAGGCGGCGCATGCCAGCATCAATGTGAAGCGCAAGCCGGCCGACCGCTTGAAACTGATCGAGATTCATCGCGAGGATATCGAGAGTCTGCCTGACTTGATGGATATGCTGCGCAGCTCGGATTTTCATTTCATCGTGTTCTGCGATGACCTGTCGTTCGACGGCAACGACGCCTCCTACAAGTCGCTTAAGGCGGTGCTGGAGGGTGGCATCGAGGGACGTCCCGACAACGTGATCCTGTACGCCACCTCGAACCGCAGACATCTGCTGCCGCGCGATATGATCGAGAACGAGCGCTCGACTGCAATCAATCCCGGCGAGGCGGTGGAAGAGAAAGTGTCGCTCTCGGACCGGTTCGGATTGTGGCTCGGCTTTCACCGCTGCAGCCAGGACGAATACCTCGCGATGGTGAAGGGCTATTGCGGCCATTTTGGCATCAAGCTTGCGGAAGCCGAGCTTGAACGCGAGGCGCTGGAATGGTCGACCACCCGCGGCTCGCGTTCGGGGCGCGTCGCCTGGCAGTTCACGCAGGAATTGGCGGGACGGCTGGGGGTGAGGCTTAGCGGAAAGTAGCGCGATTAGGGCCGTCATCCCTCGCGAAAGCGGGGCGATCCGGTACGCCGCGGCTATGCGGCTCAATCACCGACCCTTTGGAATAATGGGTCGCCCGAACCCTACATCAAGCCGGGCGATGACAGTTGCAGGTGTGGATACAGTGTACCCCGCAACGTCACGAACCCCTCACGCCCCGTTGAGGAATTGAAGCGGGTCAACTGGCGAAGATCCTTTACGGATCTCAAAGTGAAGCTGCGGCGACCCCACCTCGCCCGACTGACCCGATTTGGCAATGATCTGGCCGCGCTTGATCGTGTCGCCGCGCTTCACCAGCAGTTCACTCGCATGGGCATATGCGGTGACGTAACCGTTGGCGTGCCGAATCAGAACCAGATTGCCGTACCCCTTGAGCTCATTTCCGGAATAGGCGACCACGCCGTCCTCCGCCGCCTTCACCGGCGTGCCTTCCGGCACCGCCAGATTGATGCCGTCGTTCGCCTTGCCGTTGGTCTTGGCGCCGTAGCTCGTGATCACCTTGCCGCGCACGGGCCAGCGGAATGTCGGCAGCGCACCGGTTGCTTCGGAGGCCTTGACCGGGGCTTCGGCTGGCGCATCTTCGACCTTCATCGTGGCCTGCGCCAGGCGCGCGGTTTGCTGGGGACCGCCGGCCGCCGCTGCCATTTTGGTGGCGGGCGGCGTCAATGCAGCAGCGGGCTGCGCGGCGGCAACAGCCACCGGCACAGCCGGGGCGGCCGCCGCGGTTTTCGCGCCCGGGACGGTCAGCTTGGCGCCGAGCTTGAGTTTCGCCGTAGGCTTGAGGTTATTGGCTTTGGCGAGTTGGGCCACCGACACGTGGTTGTGACGCGCGATGCTCAGCAATGTATCGCCGCGATTGACGAAATGTATCGACGGCGCCGCGCTGACGGCGGCGACCGGCTTGCTGGCCGGCGCAGCCAATGCCGGAGAAAGTGCAGCAACACCTGCGGTTTGATGCGGAATGATCAGTTGCTGGCCCGGCGACAGGGCGCGTGGCCCCTTATAGCCATTGGCCTGCAGGATCGCGGCGGACGAAACATTGTAACGACGCGCCAGCGTCTCCAGCGTGTCGCTGGTGCCGACGATGATCGTGGTGCCTTGTGTCGGGCCGTGAACCGCGGCGACCGAGCGCGGCGCGACCGTACCGGTGGTCTCGATCGGACGCTTCGGCGGTTCGTAAGAGGCGAGCCCGCGCCCTCCTCCGGAAACGCCGCTGCTCGCCGTCGGATAGGACTGCGGAGCTGAGATCGGCGGCGGCAGGGCCTGCGACTGGTATTGCGATTGCGGCCGGGAATATTGCGGAAGTTCGCGGCGCTCGACGACGGGCGCCGGTACCGAGCCGGTGGCCTCCGGTTGCGAGGCAAAGGGATTGGAGAAGGGATCTTGCGAAAGCCGCGTCGACATGTCGGCGCTGCAGCCGGCAAAACCGATCGACATCAGCGCCAGCACCGCGACGTGCGGTACGCGGCGCGAGCAAAGCAACTCGACGACACGGGACATGGTTACTCACTCGTACGCAACAAATCACTGTTTTGAGTAAACACCTCCCCAGTAAACAACCGCTTAAGCTTAAGAATAAGATGTTCGCCGGGCGGCCAGTCCGGCTTTTACAGCTCGCGGGCGACGCCCGGCAGCGCCGGCACAAAGCGCACGTCCACCAGCTCCTTGCGCTCGAAACCGGCCTCGGTCCTGGAGATGCGGACCAGGGTCTGGACGCCATGCTGCGGCCCGACCGGCGCGATCAGCAGGCCGCCGGGATCGAGCCGCTGCGTTAACGCTTCCGGAATCCGCTCCATCGCCGCGGTCACGATGATGCGGTCGAAACTGCCGGCGCTGGCGGGGATGTCGAAGCCGTCCCCCAGCACCACCTCGACATTGCCGCAGCCGAGCTTCCTGAGTCGCGCCCGGGCACCGTCGGCCAGCGTCCGGTAACGCTCGATGGTCAGCACCTGGCTGCAAAGCCGCGACAGGATCGCGGCCTGATATCCCGAACCGGTGCCGATTTCGAGCACGCGATGATGCGGCTGCACCGCCAGCTGCTCGGTCATATAGGCGACGACATAGGGCTGACTGATGGTCTGGCCGCAGGCGATCGGCAGCGCATGGTCGCCATAGGCCACTTCCAGACAATCGGGGGC
>DASXJV010000078.1:0-22506 GCA_036497205.1 Bradyrhizobium sp. | reverse complement strand
GGTCTCGGAGCGCTTGAGGCCGCGGATCATCTGCGGCAGCATGACATTTTCGAGCGCGGAGAATTCCGGCAGCAGCCGGTGCGATTGATAGACGAAGCCGATATCGGTGCGGCGGATCTGGGTTCGCTCCACGTCGGATAATGCGGAAGTCGGCGCGCCGCCGACATAGACCTCGCCGTCGTCGGGGCTTTCGAGCAGGCCGGCGATATGCAGCAGCGTCGATTTGCCCGCGCCCGACGGCGCCACCAGCGCGACCGACTGTCCCGCCCACAGCGCGAGCTTGGCGCCGTTGAGGATCGTCAGCGTCGTTTCCCCTTGCGTGTACTGGCGCTTTATCTCGTGGAGATAGACGACCGGTACATCTTCCGCCCCCTGCTCCATCTCGCCCTCACTCGTACCGGAGCGCTTCGACGGGATCGAGGCGGGCGGCACGCCACGATGGATAGAGCGTGGCGAGGAAGGACAGCGTCAGCGCCATGATCACCACCGCGCTGGTCTCGCCGAAATCGATCTCGGCCGGTAGCCTCGAGAGAAAATAAAGCTCGGGCGAAAACAATTCGGTGTTGGTGAGCCAGGACAGGAATTGCCGGATCGATTCGATGTTCAGGCAGATCAGCATGCCGACAAAAAACCCGGTCAGGGTGCCGACCACGCCGATCGAGGCACCCGTGATCAGGAATACCCGCATGATCGAGCCCTGCGAGGCGCCCATGGTGCGCAGGATTGCGATGTCGCTGCCCTTATCCTTCACCAGCATGATCAGGCCTGAGACGATATTCAGCGCCGCGACGAGCACGATCATGGTCAGGATCAGAAACATGACGTTGCGTTCGACCTGAAGCGCATTGAAGAAGGTCGAGTTGCGCTGCCGCCAGTCCACCAGGAACACCGGCCGTCCCGCCGCTTCGGTCACGGTCTTGCGGAAGGCGTCGATTTTGTCGGGGTTGGTGGTGAACACCTCGATCGCGGTCACGTCGTTGGCGCGGTTGAAATAGGCCTGCGCTTCCGTAAGCGGCATGAACACGAAGCTTGCGTCATATTCCGACATGCCGATCTCGAACACGGCCGCGACCTTGTACGGCTTGATGCGCGGCGTCGTGCCCATCGGGGTCACCGCCCCCTTCGGCGAGACCAGCGTGATGCTGTCCCCGGCGTGCAGCGACAGTTGATCGGCAAGCCTGCGGCCGATGGCAACGCCCTGCCCCTCGTCGAACCCCTCGAGCGAGCCCTGTTTTATATTCTTGGCGATCGAGGTGAGATTGTTGAGATCGTCGGCACGGATGCCGCGGATGAAAACGCCGGCCGCATTGAACGGCGAGGATCCCAGTCCCTGGCCATCCACGACGGGCGCGGCCAGCCGTATACCTGCGACCTGATTGATACGCTCGGCGACGTCCTTCCAGTCGGTCAGCGGCGATTCCAGCGGCTGCACCAGCAGATGCCCGTTGAGGCCGAGAATCTTGTCCAGCAATTCCTTGCGGAAGCCATTCATGACGGCCATCACGATGATCAGCGTGGCGACGCCGAGCATGATGCCGAGGAAGGAGAAACCGGCGATGACCGAGATAAAGCCTTCCTTGCGACGTGCCCGCAAATAGCGTCCCGACAGCAGCCATTCGAATGGCGCGAAAGGTGGGGTTCGAATTGGCTCGCTCATGGATTCATCCATAGCCCGATTTTCACACGATTCGGGCTAATTGTAGCCGTAACAGCCGATATACCGGCGCGCGCGGTGGATAATTCGTCACGAGGTCAGCCGCGCCACGACATCTTCCGGGCTTAGATTCTCGCGCGTGCCGTCGCTGCGACGCTTGATCTCGAGCTTGCCTTCGGCAAGGCCCTTCGGCCCAACCAGAATCTGCCAGGGAATGCCGATCAGGTCGGCGGCGGCGAACTTGGCGCCGGCGCGCTGGTCGGTATCGTCGTACAGAACCTCGACGCCCTTGGCGGTGAGCTCACGATAAAGCGTTTCGCACGCAGCATCGGTGTCTTCAGCGCCCTGCTTCAGATTGAGGATTGCCGCCTTGAACGGGGCCACTGCTTCCGGCCATTTGATGCCGGCGTCGTCATGGCAGGCCTCGATGATGGCGCCGAGCAGGCGCGAGATACCGACGCCATAGGAGCCGCCATGGACCGCGACCTCGGCGCCGTCGGGACCCGCGACCATGGCCTTCATCGAATCCGAGTATTTGGTGCCAAAGTAAAAAATCTGGCCGACCTCGATGCCTCTTGTGTGCACCTTCTTGTCAGTGGGCACTTCGCGGTCGAAACGCGCGGCGTCGTGGACGTCTTCGGTCGCGGCATAGACCGAGGTCCATTGCTTGATGATCGGAGTGAGCTCGCCGTCGTAGTCGATCTCCTCGCCGGGCACCGGCAGATTAAGCACGTCGCTGTCGCAATAAACCGCGGACTCGCCGGTCTCCGCGAGCACGATGAATTCGTGGCTGAGATCGCCGCCGATCGGGCCGGTTTCGGCGCGCATCGGAATCGCCTTCAATCCCATCCGCGCGAAGGTCCGCAAGTAGGCGACGAACATCTTGTTGTAGGAGCGCCGGGCCGCGGCCTCGTCGATATCGAACGAATATGCATCCTTCATCAGGAATTCGCGGCCGCGCATGACGCCGAAACGCGGACGCTGCTCGTCGCGGAATTTCCACTGGACATGATAGAGATTGAGCGGCAGGCTTTTGTACGATTTCACGTAAGCGCGAAAAATCTCGGTGATCATTTCCTCGTTGGTCGGGCCGTACAGCAATTCGCGCTTGTGCCGGTCGGCGATGCGCAGCATTTCCGGACCGTAGGCATCGTAGCGACCGCTTTCGCGCCACAGGTCGGCCAATTGCAGCGTCGGCATTAACAGTTCCAAGGCGCCTGCGCGGTTTTGCTCCTCGCGGACGATCTGCTCGATCTTCTTCAGCACCCGCAGGCCCAGCGGCAGCCAGGCGTAAATGCCGGCCGCTTCCTGCCGGATCATGCCCGCGCGCAGCATCAACCGATGCGATACGATCTCGGCCTCCTTCGGATTCTCCTTAAGGATGGGCAGAAAGAATCGCGACAATCGCATGGGCACACCAGAAGAATCGGTCGGATACGGAAGGCCAGCAGTGAAACCGGATCGGCTGTGAAAACACAAGGGCGCGATCAGAAAAACCCGCTAAAGCAGCGGATTTTCTGTTTCATTGCCTGTCACATTGACCACGCGATTGAGGTGCGAATGCGTTCCAACCGGCGCCTGCCGCCTCACATCTTCATGCCGGAATGACCGGGCATCTTTTTCATGTCCATGTGGCCGCCCGCATCACTCGCGCCCGCAGGGCCCTGCGCGCCCACGCTCTGCACATCCAACGAAAGCTTCACCTTGCCGGCCTTTTCGAACTCCAGCGTGACCGGCAGCTTGTCGCCCTGCTTGAGCGGGCTCTTAAGATCGAGCAGCATCAGGTGGTAGCCGCCCGGCGCCAGCTTGACAGTCTTGCCGGGGTCGATTGTGAGGCCCTTGTCGAGCGGACGCATCGTCATCACGCCATTTTTGGTGGCCATTTCGTGGACCTCGACTTTATCGGCGACATCAGCCGATCCGCCGATCAGCCGATCCGGCGCAGAGCCCTTATTCTCGATGGTCAGATATCCGCCGGCAACTTTAGCGCCGCCCGGCGTGGCGCGGCTCCAGGCTTGTGTGATGACGAGGTCGCCGGCCTTGACCTCCTGCGCGCGTGCGGGCGCGGCGAACAGGCATGCGAGGAGCGCGGCGGAAGCGAGGCTGCGTGCAAATGGCGTCATCAGATGTTCCTTTTTGGTTATTCGCTTCTTGTTTCTTTTCACCGTTACCGTGCTCTCGCCAGTCACGGTGGCTTGACTCATAACGTGTACTTCCCGGCAAGAACAAAAGTCCTGCCGGGGAACGGATGGAATAGGAAGTATTGCGCGTTGAAGACGTTGTCGATGCCGAAATCGAACGACAAGTTCCTGGTCGCGTTATAGTGAACCTTCATGTCGACCACGAAGAACGGATCGAAAGCCTGATAGACGTGTTGGAAGGTGTCGGTGTTATCAAGGGTCGCATATTGCTTTCCGGTGTAACGCGCCGCGACCGTATAGGCCCAACTGTCATTCGGCCGATAGGTGGCCCCGAACGTCGACCGCCATTCCGGAACGTTGGGAACGCGTTTGCCCGTCGCCGTCGTGCCACCGATCGTGCTGACAAAGGTCGGGTCGCTCAAGATCCGGGAGTCGACATAGGTCACGCTGCCGAACAGCCGCAGGCCGGTAATCCACACGTTGTCTTTATCAGCCGACAACTCGACGCCCTGCATCCGGATCGCATCGACGTTGCCGATGGTCGTGGTGGGCGTTTGGCCACCTGCGGAGTTTGTAACGTTGGTCGTTTGCGAGATGATCGCGTTGTTGGTCCTCTCCTTGAACAGCGTTAGCCTGATACGGCCGTCGTTCCATTTGCGCTCGATGTTCAATTCACCGGTGAAGTCCTGTTCGGGCGTCAGGTTGGGATTGGCGAAGGTCGCTACGCCATTGACCAGGATGTTCTGGTAGAGCTCGGTGACGGTCGGATACCGATACGACTCGCCGAAATTCGCGGTGATGTTCCAGTCCTTGCTCAGATCATACGAGAGCGAAACCTTCGGTGAGAAGTTTGTTGAATTGAGGCCAGGCTGGTTTTTCGCAGCCGGAACGAATACCGGTATCGGCGAGGCTGGGACGCCGGTATTAGCTACCGGATTGGAGTTGATGTTGAAGCCATCCAGTGCCCGCCAGCTCTCCAGCCGCCCGCCCAGCGTCAGCTTCAGATTGGGGACGATCTTCCAAGCGTCCTGCAGCCACAATGCGCCGGTCCGCGTTTCGCCAATTCCTTCGGAGGCAATTTGACCCGTGCCAGTCGAAGATGTCGCGTACCAGACTGACGACAAATAGACCGGATTTTCCAGGCGGTAGCGGTCGCCATGGACACCGAAACTGATCTCCTGCGGGCCATCGACGCCAAACGGACGCCAGATGCCCTTGGCGTCGGCGTTCTGCCAGTTCGTGCCGTCGTTGCGTGTGATCTTGCCGTTCAACGAATAACCGACGCCGGTTGGCGTCACCGTGAACGGATTGAGCAGAATATCCTGCAGGTAATTGTAGCTCGACGCTGAAAGATCGAAGTCGAATACGCCCTTGGTGTCGCTCTTGAGCGAAATCGCGTTGCTCAAATGGGTTTGATCCCAAGTGTATTTATTGTTGGCAAACGCGCCTTGGCCGCCGAAGGTCGGCTGACCGTTGAGAGTAGACTTCAGATAGGTCTGCGGATCGGAGGTCTGGTGATTATTCCAGATTCCCAGCGAGTAAGTCGCCTGCACCAACGGCGAGATATCGTAGGCTAATCTGAGATTCCCCGACGCCTGCTGCGAATGAGCCAGCGCACCAGTGCCTATGACATTGGCGATGCCGCCCGTCCTGTTCCATGCGCCAATAGTTCCGGTGGTATTGGCCGGACCAACACCAAAAACGGTACCAAAGGTCGTGTAGGTCAGCGGCTGTTGGTAGCTGTCGAGATAATTGGCGCTGACGAGCCACGATAAGGGGCCCTTGCGGTCGCCCGCCGCCGCACTGGTCTGGCTCGTTACATAGGTATCCCTGGTGCCGTATTGGTTCCACGGCATGATCGATACCGTCTCTTTGGCGACCGCGAACGGCTTGTCGGGCATTTTCGAGGTAATCAGCAGCACGCCGCCGATTGAGTTGCCGGGATAGGCCGCGGCGAACGGACCGTTGAGAAAATCGATCCGGCCGATCGCTTCCGGCGAGATCAAATTCCATTTCGGCGAGGCGCCCGAATTGTTGTTGCCGATCAGCGTCGAAATCAGGAGATCATCATAATAGATCAGCGTGCGCGCGCTTGAATTGAGCCCCCAACTGCGCGTCGCCAGCACGGCCTGGTTGTCGCCATCGTTCCGCTTTCGAACGAACAGGCTCGGCATGTATTTGACCGCGTCCTCCGGGTCCTTGAGATTGATGGTTTCATCGATCTGCTTGGCGATGATGCTGAAGGTTTCTTGCGGCAGCTGAAATCTCTGCTTGATGGGCGGCGTGCCCAGCGATGCGGTGGCGCCGCTGCCCTCCGCGTTGACGACGGGGTCCGGGATTTGCCGTTCGGGCGCGGCGCCCGGCCGCTGGGTTGGCCGTCTTACCGAGGCGGACTCGTCGAGGCGCTTTTGCGCCGCGCGCCTGGCCGGCGCCTCGGGCGCTTCGATCGTGACCGGCGGCAACGCCTTTTCCCCGCTCTGGGCGTTTGCAATGGTCGCGGGCGCAAGCAGCGCCAGCTGAAGTGCGGCGCTCACGCCAGCGAGGATATAACAACGAAACATCTGAAAATTCCTGACACTGGCTGGGTGGCCAGCCTGCGAAACGGCATTATCCGGCGCGGCGATAGCCGCACCGATCGTGAGGTTGTTCGGTCAGGAAATGGACGGTGGGGCGCGGGCTTGGGCGTGGGAGCCGGTTCGGGAACCGAACAGGTCCGATGCACGGTCGAGCCAGACCACGCGCGCTGCATCGCTATAGGGCGTCATGAACGCCGTGAGCGGCGGCTCAACCGGCGCGCCGGTATGGGCGACGCTGCAGACGGAACAGCAGCCCTCATGCGCGCGGGGCTGACCGGTTTGATCGGTCTGGTTGCCGGTTTGACCCTGGGTCGAAGCCCCGCCCGAACAGATCGCAGCCGCATGCAGTGGATCGGAGGCTGTGACGCTGGCAGCCCAGCATGCGCCGATCGGTGCGAGGATCTGCACCGTCAGGGCAATCAGGACGATCGGAAGAAATTTCCGCAAGCGCCGGCGCATCAACGAACCTACCTTCTACATTGCCAACTAATCATGCAGAGAGTCCCGAGTCGAGACCAGGTTCCCGCCGATTCACAAGCCGTGGATTGCCGGATGCAGCGTACCGAGCGCGCCGACAATTGCGAAGATCGCCAATCCCAAAGCGATCTCGATTACACTGTTGCGCGTAAGTCGGCGAAGCGCCTTGAGCTGCGCCTCATTCTCAGGCGTAAAGGCAAGCTGTGGCGTCAACCGAAACCGGTTAACCGCAGCGAACACCAGCATGATGGCGAAGACAACGATCTTGAGCATCAGGAGTTGTCCGTATTCGGTGACAAGCAGCGCGTGAAATGAGCCAACCAGAATCCATGCGCTGACGATGCCGGTGACCAACAGGGTTCCTACACTGATGATGCCCAGCGTCGAAAATCTTTGGGCCGCATCCCCAGCAAGCGACGCCCATGCAAAAGCCTGATTACGTCGAGCCGCGGCGAGCAAAAGGGCCAACGAGACAAGGCCTCCGATCCAGGCGGCCGCGGCGAACAGATGCAGTGCATCGGCCGTAAGATGGAGGTTTCCCAATTCACCGAGAGTTGACCCGGCGTGGCCGGTCCATGCGATGGCTGCGATGAAACCCAGGGCCGAACCCAGCGCAAGCCAACGGGCTGGCGCAAGCCGATCATACGCCAAACAAGCGCCCAGAATAATTGCCAGCATGAAACGTATTTTCGACACCAGGCCGAATTGCGTCTCGTTCAATACCGTCGACAGCACGTCTGACGTCATGGCCTCGCCGAACGGGAGCCCACTCATCGATGCTGCTTGCAATTGAAGCCAGATCACTCCGGTTACTGCCGCGATTACGAGACCAGTCGATGCTATCCGGAGGATTTGCGACCGAACAACAACCGTTGTTGCTACCTGTCTCGAACGTAGAGCAGGCTCCGCCACCACCGCCCGGAAAATTAAGCTTCCGGCGACGACTGCGGTGGCGGCGAAATGTACTGCACGAATGACGACCAAGGGACAGTCAATGTCCGCTCCGAGCCAGTCCATTGGCTTGCCTCGCGGCTCTATTGGCCGACTTGAAACGTGAAATCACCGTCAGTCGTATGTGTGTCCACGGAAAGGACGCGCCACCTGACGTGGTAGGTGCCGGCACCGCCTGGACGCAGCGATACCGACATCTGGCTGCCGCTGACACGGGGTTTGCCGGTATCGACGCGTTGGCCGGCGGAATTGGTCACGGTGATGGTACTGAAAGCAGTCTCCAGCTTTTGGGTAAACCACAGCGTCACCTCGCGCGGTGCGGTCGCGACCTTATTGCCGACGCGCGGTTCGGCGTGATCGAGGAATGCATGCGCGTTTGCTTCACCCGTCCCGAATAACAGCAGCAGAGGGAATATTCTAACGATCTTTGAGCGGTACATGATCAATTCCTTGGAAAGGGGCTTGCGGGCTGGACGGGGCCGCCAAAGATCGGCTTGCCGATACCACGGGGATCGATGTCGTCGAGGTAGAAGTGCAATTGAGCGATCACCCCAACGTTGGTCCCGCTCTGCCGGTTGACCGGAATGAGGGCTTCGATGCCGAACTGAAAGGTATTTCCGACCCAGAGGAAGCCGGGATTGATGGTCCCGGTCGTCATGGTTCCCGACGTGAACGTATTCGACACCGGCGTCTGCAACGTTGCTTCAACGATGGGGATGAAACGGTTGATGAAATCCGGCAGGCCGAGGTCTATCACAGCGGACTTTAAGTAAGGCATGCTGTACTGAATCGTTCCGCCCCAATTCAAAACGCGCGGATGGAACTCAGTGTCAGCAGTTGGATCGCCGCTATCGGGATCGATGCCGAAAGTAGTCGTGGAGCGCCTGCCCGGGATCGCGTAGCCCACCTGCCCCGTGACGGCGACCGGTCGAATCCAGGACAGCGTGTCCGGAAGATCGCCGAACCCTTTGCCGAACCACAACGTCGGTGTGTAGGTATGGAAAGGGTCTGCTCCGACGCTTTGCGCGCCCGTCCCACCCCATTCGACGCTGAGACCGACCGACATCACGAACTCATGTTCGGGGTTCTTGAAGACGCGGTATTTAATGGTCGTCTCCAGGTTCTGGAATCCACTTGCTCCCATCCCGGTAAGTCCTCCGGGTGCGCGGAAGCTGCTAAAGGTAGATCCAAAGGATATCGCGAAGGCTTCGGTAATCCGTTTGGAGAATTCCGCGGAAATATCGCGCTGCCTAAACGACGGATCATCGCCGGTTTTGAAACTGGACACAGTGGGAAGGCTTAACTCGTCGTTGACGCCGGGATCATCGATGCCGAGCGTTGCAGGAAAGAAGCGGTTACCCACGATTTCGTGGGCGCCGCTTTCGGTGAGTGGTAAGAGCGCTATGGCGAACCCTGAAAGGCCCGCGCGCCAAAGGCGAATAGACATGAAAATCCCCCGCAAGTGTTGAGTCGTGAATGCGTCAGCGGCCAGCGGCCGCCAGGTTCACGTTAACTGCGGTGGCGCGCGCGCTTGTGCGTTCGATCCGACGCGAACCATCGGCATTGGGTCTGCGGATTCCAGCCATGACATCAGCTGGTACAGGCGCTGCAGACTTACAAAAATGAGGGAAGGCGGGTCGATAGCAATTGAGCCGCTGTGACCGGCCGCACAAAACACACAGCAATCTCCATGATCATGCTGCGTCTTGGTCGGAGCCGTCTGCGCGTCCAAGGACGCCATTCCGGTACAAATCGACGCCATATAGAGGGGATCAGTTGCGGCATAAGCGACCACGCGAAACGCCGCGATCGGCGCAATCAATTGCACCAATATCGAGAACAGCACGATTGGAATAAATGCTTCCAGCCGCTGGCGCATGACTTTCCCCAAAAACGCCTTGGTTGTCCTAGCACTCGTATCGCTACTTGTCGAGATTAGTGCGGCGGCGCGCCGGTACATGCGTTCGTCCGGAATTTTATCCGCGAAGGGGGGAGCCTTGCGGGAATAAGTTTGAGTTGCGGGAGTTGTTGTTGCTGACACTCGCGTATGAGCAACTCAAGAACGGAAGGAACTCTGTCATGATATCCAGGACATTCGCCGCTATGGCGGCAGCAGTCGTTATTTGCACCAGTTCGCTGGCGTTTGCGCAAATGGCCCCCGCAAAAGTTGCCGATACTGCAAAAGGTAAAGCGTTGGTAGATGGCAAGGGCATGACCCTCTACACCTTCGACAAGGACGCCGGTGGAAAGTCGATGTGCAACGGCCCCTGCGCGGAAAACTGGCCGCCGTTGATGGCCAGCGCCGACGCCAAGGCTACCGGTGATTGGACGGTTCTCGCGCGGGACGACGGAAAGATGATGTGGGCATACAAAGGCAAGCCGCTCTACACCTGGAAAAAGGATAGCGCGCCCGGCGACACAACCGGCGACGGCTTCAACAACGGCGTGTGGCATATCGCTAAGCCCTGATCCGCCCAAAACAGGAGCGACGGAATTGACGTTGCTCCCGTTTGCGCAACCTTGAAATTGCCAACCCGCGCTTGGTGCAGCAATCGCAACGAAGACCCCGGCGCGAACCGCGCCGGGGTTTTCGGATGAATTGCATTTCCGCTGCCTACGCCCCGAGGTCGGCATGAAAAAGTCACCGCTGCTCTCGCGGCAATACTCTCGACCTTGACCAGCCTGTGTCCTGCACATCCAGAAACCGAAGAATAATGTATCGAGCTCAGCGCACGAATTCACGGCGCCTTTGGCGGCCAGCGCCATAATCTGGATCCGACTTGGGAAGCGAGATTTTCACCTGAGGTCGGCGGTGTTCTTGCGCGACGCGTCTTTTTCAAACCATCCCCCGGCCCTGCTCCCCTACCCGAATTTCAATCCTTTGCAGCCGGAGGCAATCCGGGATGGCGAAATTCCAATCATTTCGCAAATTGCCCTAATTTTGAACAATCGTTGCTGAAAAAGGTGACAAGACGAAAAAGATGGTCTACGGATAAAGGCTCAGGCTGGCCGCAAGGCGAAGTCTGGTGGTCCAAGTCTCGGGAGGAGCCCTGGCGCGCAAAAGCAGCGTCGCCCCGTCAATAAAGATTCAAATCCACTTTTCGGGGAAATAGGGTCGACACAATTTTTGAGCAGGGCTTGCGCCCTGCTCTTTTTTCTTTGGAGCGGGGCTTGCGCCCTGCTCCTTTTTTTCCAAATGCCTCCCAAAGCGTTTTCAAGCGACGTGGATGCCGGTTCGCGTGAAGAAAGCGTGTCAAATAAAACCGCTTGCAAGCGGCATCATGGCGTCACCCAAGTTGATCCAGCGCCGTTTCGAACTGGCCGCGGGGACTTGACGCCCCTGGTTTATCGCCGGCTGTTTTCCCAACACCCCGAAGTCGAAGCGATGTTCTGAAGCTCCTCTTCAGAGCTCATTGTTGGTGATGCCCGAGACAATGTTATCTGAGCTTTGCAAGCGCAAGGTCAACGTCCATGCGCTGCCCGCAACATGACCTTCTCTAAAGGCACGGGTGGTGACAATCTGCGCGCGCATTGCATCGGTCGCTCGCGCTGCGCGCGCACAGCGTCGTTGGAGGCGATCCGTCCAGCCCTGGGCTATTTCCCCAGGCCGTGAAATGCGCTCAGAGCGGAATCCCCATCAGCTTCGAGAGCCGCTCGATATTTAGATAGCCCGCGTTATAGGCGAGCCACGCGACGGCAAAGATGATTGCCGAGATCACTGTGGTCCAGATCAGCTTGCGGCCCATCCCGCTCGCGATCGGTGCGCCGGGATCGGTACCAGGAACTGTTTGATCCGCGCCCTCGCCGTCTTCGTGCTGGCTGCGTATGCCGAACGGCAGCGTCAGGAACAGCACGACCCACCACAGCACGAAGTAGATCGCGAACGCGGTTGAGATTGTGTAGGCCATCTGGCGTCAAGCCTGTTCGATTTCGACAAGGGCGCCGGAAAAATCCTTGGGATGCATAAACAGCACCGGCTTGCCGTGAGCGCCGATCTTCGGCACGCCGTCGCCGAGCACCCGCGCGCCCTCCCTGATCAAAGTGTCACGCGCCGCGATGATGTCGGGCACGTCGTAGCAGATGTGGTGGATGCCGCCGTCCGCATTACGCTCGAGAAACTTGGCGATCGGGGAGGCTTCGCCGAGTGGCTGAATGAATTCGATCTTGGTGTTGGGCAGCGTCACGAACACCGTAATAACCCCGTGCTCGGGCAACGGCACAGCAGCGGAGACATCGGCGCCGAACGCCGCGCCATAGATCTTGGCGGCCTTTTCGGCATCCTTGACCGCGATCGCCACATGATTGAGCCGGCCCAGCATGACACTCCTCCGCTTGTTTTATAATTTGCGCGTGTTCTGATCGCAAAACCGGCGTCTACCCTCGGGTCACGTCCGAGGGCATGCTTTTGCGGAACACGCGCTAGACCATCAGAACGTGAACGTAGCACAGTGGCTTCTTGCCCCACTGTTCGTTGATCGCCGCGCGCACCGCCCGGCGCACCGACTCCGCCATGGCGTCGGGATCGCGCCGCCGCGCCCGCGGCAGGCCCTCTATCGTCGAGACCACGACGTCGAACACGATCTCGTCGATGGTTTCTCCGGCCGTATTCTTCTCGGGTATGCCAACCAGATCAACCTCGGGATCGTCGGCCAGCTCGCCCTTCTCGGTCATGGCGATCGCCACGAAGGCGCAGCCGGCGAAGGCCAGTCTGCGCCGTTCGATCACCGCGCGCGACTTGGAATCCTCCAGGATAGAGCCGTCCTTGTAGAGCCGTCCCGACGGCAGTTCCTCAATCACGGAAGCGTCGCCCGGTCCTAGCCTGACCAGATCGCCGTTGCGGCAGATCAGAACCCTGGGCACGCCCTCGGCCCGCGCCAGCTTGGCATGCTCGAACAGATGCAGCGCTTCGCCGTGAACGGGTATCAGGAGCTGCGGGCGCACCCAGGCGATCATGTCGCGGAGTTCGTCACGGCGCGGATGGCCGGACACATGGACGAGGTGGGTGCGGTCGGTAATGACTTCGACGCCCTGCGTGATCAGGCCATTGATGATGGCGCCCACCGCCTTCTCATTGCCGGGAATGGTGCGCGAGGAAAAGATCACGCAGTCGCCCTTGTTCAGCGTCACCTGCGGATGATCGTCATTGGCGATGCGCGACAGCGCCGCACGCGGCTCGCCCTGGCTTCCCGTGCACAGCGCCAGCACTTTGTCGGGGGGGAAATGGCCGTAGAGATCGGCGCCGCGGAAGTTCTGCACGCCGTCGAGATAGCCGGTTTCGCGCGCCACCTGCACCACTCGCTCCATGGCGCGGCCGACCACCACCACCTCGCGCCCCGCGGCCTTTGCGGCATCCGCGACCGCGCGCAGCCGAGCGACGTTGGAAGCAAAGGTGGTCACGGCGACCCGGCCTTTGGCCGCTTTCACGAGTTCGGTGATGGTCTTTGCGACCTCGGCTTCCGACGGCGAGCGCCCTTCCCGCACCGCGTTGGTGGAATCGCCGACCAGCGCCAGCACGCCTTCGTCGCCGAGTTCCCGCAACCGCCGCTCGTCGGTCGGCACGCCGATGATCGGCGTTGGATCGATTTTCCAGTCCCCGGTATGCAGCACGGTGCCAGCGGAAGTGTGGATCGCCAGCGCATGGGACTCCGGTATCGAATGCGCGACCGGAATGAACTCGACATTGAACGGCCCGAGATCGATGCGGCCGCCTGACGGCACGACCGTGACCGGAATTTTCGGCGGATTTCGCTCGGAAGCGCATTTGGCCTCGAACAGCGCGGCGCTGAATTTTGTCGCGTAGATCGGGCATTTCACCTTCGGCCACAAGTCGATGATGGCGCCGAAATGATCTTCGTGGGCGTGGGTGAGGACCAGGCCAATCAGATTCTTGCGCTCTTTTTCGAGAAAGCGAATATCGGGCATGATGAGATCGATGCCGGGCAGATGCTCCTCGTCGCCAAAGGACACGCCGAGATCGACCGCGAGCCAGGAGCGCTGATGGCGGTTGCCGATGCCATAGATCGACAGGTTCATGCCGATCTCGCCGACGCCGCCGAGCGGCGCAAAGGTCAGTTCATCCGGTCGCGCCATCAGGCTGCCCCTGCCGATGCGGCGGAGCCGAAATAGACGTCGCCCGCCGATATCGGGACCCGCCTGCCGTCGGACGTCCTGATAATCATGCAGCCGGACTCATCGATGGTATCGAATGTCCCTTCCACTGCGGAGCCACCGGACTGGATCGCAACCGGCTGTCCAAGTCCAGCGGCGCGCGCCAGCCAGAGCCGCCGGATCTCGCCAAAGCCGCGCCCCCTATCCCAGAGGCCGTGGAATTCCGCCCAGGAGTCCGACAAGGTGGTGAACAATTCCTCCGCGCCGATATTGACGCCCAGCGCCGCCAGCGAGGTTGCTGGCGTTGGCGTGCCCTCGGGCGCGGCGACGACGTTGGTACCGATGCCGACGACGACCGCCAGGCCATTGTCCGCCACTGCTTCAGCTTCCAGCAGAATGCCGGCGAGTTTTTTTTGGCCCGCCAGAACGTCGTTGGGCCATTTCAGCGAAAACTTCATCTCGTCCGATCCCGCCGATCTCAGTGACGCTTCGATGCTTACTTTTTGCAGCGCCGCCACCAGCGCAAGTCCTGCCGCAAAGCCGAGCGTCGCCGCGACAGCAGGCGATACATCGATCACCTCTAGGATGCTGCTGGCGAGATTACCGCGTGGCGCGATCCAGGGGCGAGAGCGTCGTCCGCGCCCGGCGGTCTGCTCCGAGGTCACGAACCATACCGGTTTGCGCTCGCCGTCACGCGCGCGCGACATGGCTTCCGCGTTGGTCGAGCCGATGCTGTCAAAGGCAGCGAGCCGGTAGCCCGCCGATACGGCTCGAGGACCGAGCGAAAATGTCATCTAAAATGCGATCCATAAAGTTCGAGATGTTCGATATGCAGTCTATAGTTTGAGTCGTGCTTCTCGTCGTTGCGAGAAACAAAGCGACAAAACAATCCAGTTCTTTTCCTGGTGATGCTTCTGGATTGCTTCGCGGAGCCTGTCATGGGCGCGCGTTCGGTCGACCCGTTGGCTCGCCATGACGGTCTTGCCCGCGGCGCGTTCTGTCACTCGTGGATCATCCCTAGAATAATGACTTCGCCGCCACCGTCGCCACGCTCACCAGCGGGCTCGGGTAGACGAAGAAAAAGATGTTGAAGAGACCCGCGACCGCCAGCACCGTGCGCAATTCCATACGCATCGGATCGAGCTTGACGAGCGGCTCGTCGAAATACATCACCTTGATGATGGAGAGATAGTAATACGCGCCGACCACGCTGGTGAGCACGCCGACAACAGCCAGCGTGAACAATCCTGCCTTGATCGCCGCAACAAACACGTACCATTTTGCGAAGAAGCCAGCGAGCGGCGGAATGCCCGCCAGCGAAAACAGCAGCATCGCAAAAAAGAACGCCAGCAGCGGATTGGTGCGCGATAATCCGGCAAAGGCGCTGATGTTCTCGACATGCTGACCGTTGCGCTTCATGGTCAGGATCACCGCGAAGCTGCCGAGCGTCATCGCCACATAGATCGCGATGTAGACCAAGACACCCTGGGCGCCCTCGGGCGTGCCGGCGGCAAGCCCAACCAGCGCGAAGCCCATATGGCCGATTGAGGAATAGGCCATCAGTCGCTTGATGTTTGTTTGCCCGATGGCGGCGAACGATCCTAGCGCCATCGAGGCGATGGCGACGAAAACCACGATCTGCTGCCATTGCGTGACGATGCCCGGGAATGCGGTGAGCGCAACCCGGGTGAACACCGCAAGGGCTGCGACCTTGGGGGCGGAAGCGAAGAAAGCGGTGACAGGCGTCGGTGCGCCCTCATAGACGTCCGGCGTCCACATGTGGAACGGCACCGCGGAGACCTTGAAACAAAGTCCCGCGAGCAGGAACACCAGGCCGAACACGATACCGACGCTGCCGGTCTTGGCAGTCGCGGCGATGCCCGCGAAGCTGACGGTGCCGGTGAAGCCGTAGATCAGGGACGCACCGTACAAGAGCATGCCCGACGACAGCGCGCCCAAGACAAAATACTTCAGGCCGGCTTCCGTCGATCTCGCGCTGTCGCGATTGCTCGCCGCGACCACGTAAAGCGCGAGAGACATCAGCTCGAGCCCGAGATAGAGCATGATCAGGTCGCCGGCCGAGATCAACACCATCATGCCGAGCGTCGAGAGCAGCACAAGGATGGAGTATTCGAAGATACGCCGGGATGGAACGGCCAGGAATTCCGCCGAAAGAACGAGCGTTGCCACTGATCCAATCAGCGCCAGTATTTTCAGGAACCGGGCAAAATCGTCGACGATGAAGCTGCCAGCAAAGGTCGTCAGTTTGCCGGCCGGCAGCAGCAGCTCCAGCACGCCGACGAGCACCAGGAGACAAATCGCAAGACCGGTGACAAGGCCGGTCGTCTGCTGACCCCGATAGGCCCCCAACATCAAGAGCACCATGGCGCCCGCGGCCAGCACCAGCTCCGGCAGCACTGGCAGCAACTGATAACCTGCACTCTCAAAGCTCATGGCGCGTTGTCCTGACCAGAGCCTCGCTTCTGATTAAAATCAGAGCCGGGGCTCTATTCTCCTCGTTTGACGTGTTTTCGTGACGCGAACCGGTTTTCACTTCGCTCGAAAAACGCTTCTGTGCCTTCACTGCAGCAGCGCGGCTGCCTTTACGGCAGTTACTGCGGTGTTGTAATTGTTGACGAGTTGCTGCACCGATGCCGCCGACATATCGAGCACCGGCTTCGGATAGACGCCGAACAGGATGGTGAGGGCCACCAGCGGCATCATGATGAGGCCCTCGCGGAAGGTGAGATCCTTGATGCTCGCCAGCGACGGCTTCAGCACGCCGAATATCACCTTGCGATAGAGCCACAGCGCATAGGCCGCCGACAAGATCACGCCCGTTGTGGCGAGAGTAGCCGTGGGGATGGAGACCCTGAAGGTGCCGATCAGCGTCATGAATTCACCGACGAAGCCGGAGGTGCCGGGCAAACCGACATTGGCCATGGTGAAGACCATGAACACCAGCGCGTAAAGCGGCATGCGGTTGACCAGGCCACCATAGGCCGCGATCTCGCGGGTATGCATACGATCGTAGATAATGCCGACGCAGAGGAACAGTGCGCCCGACACGATGCCGTGTGACACCATCTGGAACACGCCGCCGGCGACGCCCTGCGTGGTTCCGGCGAAAATCCCCATGGTGACGAAGCCCATATGGGCCACCGACGAATAGGCAATCAACTTCTTGATATCTTCCTGCATCAGCGCCACCAGCGAGGTGTAGATGATGGCGATGACCGAGAGCGAGAAGATCAGCGGCGCAAAATCGTGCGACGCCATCGGGAACATCGGCAGCGAGAAGCGCAGGAAGCCGTAGCCGCCCATTTTCAAGAGGATCGCGGCCAGGATCACCGACCCCGCGGTCGGCGCTTCGACATGCGCGTCCGGCAGCCAGGTGTGCACCGGCCACATCGGCATCTTCACCGCGAAGGAGGCAAAGAACGCCAGCCACGCCCAGGTCTGCAAGGACCGCGGCACGGCGGTGTGCATCAGGGTCGGAATATCGGTCGTGCCGGCATTCCAGTACAGCGCCATGATCGCCAGCAGCATCAAGACCGAGCCGAGCAGCGTGTAGAGGAAGAACTTGAAGGAGGCGTAGACCCGCCGCGGCCCGCCCCACACCCCGATGATCAGGAACATCGGGATCAGGCCGCCCTCGAAGAATAGATAGAACAGCACGAGGTCGAGGGCGCAGAACGTCCCGACCATCAGCGTTTCCAGTATCAGGAACGCCATCATGTATTCGCGCACGCGCAGCGTTACAGATTTCCAGCTCGCGAGGATGCAGAACGGCATCAGGGCGGTCGTCAGGATCACGAACGGCAGCGAAATGCCGTCGACGCCCATGTGATAGGTGATGGCATTGGCCAGCCACGGCGCCTTTTCGACGAATTGAAAGTCCGGCTGCGCCGGATCGAAGCGCCAGACAAGGATCAGCGACACGGCAAAGGTGATCAGCGTGGTCCACAGCGCAATCCAGCGCGAATTGCGCCACGCGGCCTCGTCGTCGCCGCGGCTGATATAGATCAAGAGCGTCCCGAACACCGGCAGGAACGTGACGACCGAGAGAATGGGCCAGGTAGTCATCACTGGCCTCCCACGCCGAACATGAACCAGGTGATCAATCCTGCAACGCCGATCAGCATCGCGAAAGCGTAGTGATAGAGGTAGCCGGTCTGCAGCCGCACCACGTTCCGAGTGACGTCAAGCACCCGCGCCGATACGCCATCGGGGCCGAAGCCGTCAATGATGTAACCATCGCCGACCTTCCACAGGAAACGTCCGATCCACTTCGCCGGCCGCACGAAGATCAGATCGTAGAGCTCGTCGAAATACCATTTGTTGAGCAGGAACTGGTAGAGCATCCGGTGCTGGCGGGCGAGTTCAACCGGCAGATACGGCCTTTGAACATAAAACACATAAGACACATAGGCCCCGATCGCCATCATAATGGTCGGCAGATAAGCGATTGCATCGGGAATGTGGTGCATGTCCTCGATGATGTGCGGGTTCATCTTCACCGACTCGCGGAAGAATTCTTCCACGGCGTGGCCCGCGAACAATTCCTTGAACGGGAAGCCCGCGAGGATCGATCCAGCTGCAAGAACACCGATCGGTATCAGCATCCACAGCGGACTCTCATGCGCGGCTTCATAGTGCTCCTGGTCGTGCGGCTCGCCCAAAAAGGTTTTGATCACCAAGCGCCACGAATAAAACGAGGTGAGGCCGGCCGCGATCACCGTCATCAGGAAGCCATAGAACGCCAACGGATTGTGCGAGGCGAACGCGGATTCGATGATGGCGTCCTTGGAGAAATAACCGGCGAAAAAAGGAAATCCGGTCAGTGACAGCGTGCCGATGCACATAACGAAGAACGTGAAAGGAATCTTGCGCCACAGCCCACCCATGTGGCGGATGTCTTGCTCGTGATGCATCGCATAGATCACCGAGCCGGAGCCCAAAAACAGCAACGCCTTGAAAAAGGCGTGCGTGAATAAATGGAATATGCCGACCGAGTAAGCCCCCGCCCCCATCGCCACGAACATGTAGCCGAGCTGAGAACAGGTCGAATAAGCCACGATGCGCTTGATGTCGTTCTGCACGAGACCGACGGTCGCCGCGAAGAATGCGGTGGTCGCGCCGAAGAACATCACCACGGCTTGCGCATTCGGCGCCAGCTCAAACAGCGGCGACAGCCGCGCCACCATGAAGACACCGGCGGTCACCATTGTCGCAGCGTGGATCAGTGCCGAGACCGGCGTTGGACCTTCCATGGCGTCCGGCAACCAGGTGTGCAGCAGGAATTGCGCGGATTTGCCCATCGCGCCCATGAACAGCAGCAGGCAGGTCAGCGTCAGCGCGTCGGCGTGCCAGCCGAAGAAGTCGATGGTCTTGCCGGTCAGGCCCGGCGCGCCGGCGAAGATCGTCTCGAAGTCGGTCGAGCCGATCAGCATGAAGATCGCGAAAATCCCGAGCGCAAAGCCGAAATCGCCCACGCGATTGACCACGAAGGCCTTGATCGCCGCCGCGTTCGCCGACGGCTTTTGGTACCAGAATCCGATCAGCAGATAACTCGCAAGGCCAACGCCCTCCCAGCCGAAAAACAACTGCACCAGATTATCCGCGGTCACCAGCATCAGCATCGCGAAGGTGAACAGCGACAGATAGCTGAAGAACCGCGGCCGGTACGGGTCCTCGTCCATGTAGCCAATGGAATACAGATGCACGAGCGACGACACCGTATTGACCACGACCAGCATCACGGCGGTGAGAGTATCGACCCGCAGCGACCACGCGACCTGAAGGTCGCCTGAATTGATCCACGGGGCCAGTGCGATCCTGACGTCATGATGCAGGAAACCGACGTCCACCAGCGCGAACCAGGACAGACCAGCCGAAATCAGCAACAATCCAGTCGTGATCAGTTCAGCCGCGCGCGAGCCTGCTGCCGGCGGTTCGACCGCATGATCGTCGTGGCCGTGATCGTCGGCGGCATGATCGTCATGCGCAGACGACGCATGGGCATCAACGCCGTGCGCGTCGTCGTGATGCTCAACCGTATCGCCGCTCGGATTGCGCGCATGCGCGCCGAACACGGCGATCAGCCCGGCGAGTATCGCGCCGATCAGCGGCAGAAAGACAATTGCCTGGATCATCGGCGCGCTAGCCCTTCATCAGATTGACGTCTTCAACCGCGATCGAGCCGCGATTGCGGTAGTACACCACCAGCACCGCCAGACCGATCGCGGTTTCGGCCGCGGCTACCGTGAGCACCAGCAGCGCGAACACCTGGCCGACGATGTCGCCGAGGAATGTCGAGAACGCCACCAGGTTGATATTGACAGCGAGCAGGATCAGTTCGATCGACATCAGGATGATGATGATGTTCTTGCGGTTGAGAAAGATGCCGAGAATCCCTGTTGTGAACAGGATCGCACCAACCGAGAGATAATGTCCGAGACCGATGGTCATTGCACCCACTCCGGCGCGTCCGCATCCTGCAGACCCTGCCCCGACGCCACCTTGCGCACGCTCATGGCGAGTCCGGGCGTCCGCGCGTTCTGCACATTGATGTCCTGCCGCTTGACGTTGATCTTGTGACGCAGGGTCAGCACGATGGCGCCTATCATCGCAACCAGCAGCACCATCCCTGCGATCTGGAAGTAATGAATGTACTTGGTATAGAGCACGAGGCCGAGCGCCTCGGTGTTGCTGACATTGGTTGGGATCGCCGCAGTAATCGATTTGGCGACGCCTGCATTGATGACCCAGCTACCCCCGACTAGCAGCAGTTCCGCGAGAAACACCGCGCCGATCACAAGACCGATCGGCAGGTATTCGAGAAAACCCTCGCGCAATTCGGCGAAATCGACGTCGAGCATCATGATCACGAACAGGAACAGCACCGCGACCGCTCCGACATAGACCACGACCAGGATCATCGCCAGAAACTCGGCGCCCATCAGCACGAACAGGCCAGACGCGTTGACGAACGCCAGGATCAGGAACAGCACGGAATGCACGGGATTACGCGACACAATCACCATCACGCCCGATGCCACGCAGATGCTGGCGAACAGATAGAAGAACAGCGCGGGCAGGATCATGAGGACGCGCCTCCGCTATGAACCACGCATCTATCGGCAACCGCCATCGCGTCCCCTTGCCCCTTGTTCAGGGAGAGCAGAGAGCCGACCGTGCCCGAGGTGAATGCGTACGTCTCAACAACCAAATTCATCACCTCACCGGTACGGCGCGTCGAGTTCGATCGATTTCGCAAGCTCGCGCTCCCAGCGGTCGCCATTGGCGAGAAGTTTCGCCTTGTCATAGTAGAGTTCCTCGCGCGTCTCGGTCGCGAATTCGAAATTCGGCCCCTCGACGATGGCATCGACCGGACAGGCCTCCTGGCATAGACCGCAATAGATGCATTTCACCATGTCGATGTCGTAGCGCACCGTTCGGCGGGTGCCGTCGTTGCGGCGCGGGCCGGCCTCGATCGTGATCGCCTGCGCCGGGCAGATCGCCTCACACAGCTTGCAGGCGATGCAGCGCTCCTCGCCATTGGGATATCGGCGCAGCGCGTGCTCGCCACGGAAACGGGGCGAGATCGGCCCCTTCTCGAACGGATAATTCAGCGTCGGCTTCGGCTTGAAGAAATAGCGCATGGCGAGAAAGAACGCCGACACGAATTCAGACAGCAGAAGCGAGCGGGCTGTGGCGTTGACATTGATACTCATGGCGACCTCATTTCGGCGCGATCCCCGCGAAATGCAGCACGCCGGCGACGACAACCACCATCGCCAGCGACAAGGGCAGGAACACCTTCCAGCCGAGCCGCATCAACTGGTCGTAGCGGTAGCGCGGCACGATTGCCTTCGCCATCGCAAACAGGAAGAACATGAAAAATAACTTGAGCACGAACCAGATGACCCCGGGCACCCAAGTGAACGGCGGCACCGCGACCGGCGGCAGCCAGCCGCCCAGGAACAGGATCGTGGCCAGCGCGCACATCGTGGTGATCGCGACATATTCGCCGAGCATGAATAACAGATATGGCGTCGAGCCGTATTCGACCATGAAACCCGCGACCAGTTCGGATTCGGCTTCCACCAGATCGAACGGCGGGCGATTGGTTTCCGCCAGCGCCGAGACATAGAAGACCACGAACATCGGAAACAGCGGCAGCACGTACCAGTTCAGGAACGTCAGCCGCCTCAGTCCGATCAGGCTTGCGAGACCATGCGTGTTCTGCGCCTCGACCACCGCCGAAAGATTCAGCGATCCCGCGCACAACAAAACTGTGATGATCACGAAGCCGATGGAGACTTCATACGACACCATCTGCGCCGCCGAGCGAAGTGCGGCGAGGAACGGATATTTCGAGTTCGACGACCAGCCGGCCATGATGATGCCGTAGATCGACAGCGACGAGATCGCGAAGATATAGAGCACGCCGACGTTGATGTCGGAGATCACCCAGCCGAGATCCATCGGGATCACAGCCCAGGCCGCGAGCGCCAGTACGCACGACACCAGCGGCGCCAGCAGGAACACGCCCTTGTTGGCGCCGGAAGGAATGATCGGCTCCTTCAGCACGAAT
>DASXJV010000077.1:0-12822 GCA_036497205.1 Bradyrhizobium sp. | reverse complement strand
GCCGTGGTCAACGGCGTGCGCTTCTTCGCCTCGCCAACATGCCACCACACGCCCGACATCTATCCAGGCATCGCCGAAAGCGATGCCGCCCTGCTGCTGAAGGACTTTTTTCGCGAGCGACGGGAGCTGTAGGGTCGACTGAAGCCAGACAGTGGCGCGGAACTTTCACGCTTTCGCCAATCCGCGACGTAGCAGGAATGCGCGAGGCGCTGAAACTGCCAATCTCCCCTCTTGCGGGGGAGATGTCCGGCAGGACAGAGGGGAGTGTGAAGGATCGCTACCGCTTTCGATCCGCGGCGGTGTGTCCAAGAACTTACCAGGACGGCAGCCAGTCGAACCAGCCGCTGCTGGTCTTGTTCTTGGCGGCTGCCTCCTTCTTGAGGCGGCGTTCCTTCTTGTACTCGTCCTCGCCGAGCTCGCCCTGCGGAGCCGTGGCGGCTGCGGCGCGGTACTGCACCGGTGGTTCGCTCAGATATTTGCGGGTGGTCGGATCGCCCTGCTTGCTTTCGGCCAGGCGGCGTTGGATCTCGGCGGCGCGGCCCTTGTCGGAGTCCGCCGGGGTCCAGCGCGGCGGGTGGTCCGAAGCCGAATCCGCCATCGCTTTCCTCACCGAGGTCGGATCGGTCTGCACGTCATCGACGATCTGCGCCTGGTAGGCCGGGTCGTCCTGATGGGCCGTGGCGTCGGCGCGAAGACGGGCACGGCGTTGCTCGGGCGATTCGGGCCATTCGGCACTCGCCGTCTCGATGCTGTCCTGCGGCGGCGGCAGCACTTCCTTCTGACCCGGGGCCGGCGGCACCAGCGCGGGACGCGGCTTGTAGTCAATGTTGTTCGCTTTCTTCGGCGCGAACGAAAAGGCGCTGGTAAGGTCGTCGGCAAGTTGCGTGCCGGCGGGCCTGTCGGTTCCGTAGGTGGGCGAGCCCATGCATCCGGACAAAGCGATGCCCGATACGACAAGCGGCGCCAGTAGCGCCATGCGCGCGCAAATTCTCTCGGTCATGCCAAAAAGTCCCACTCTAGACAGCCTCTCGATCGCCCCGGCCAAAGGTCCGGTCCCCATCGCCTATGCTCTTCCGACGGAAATCCGGCGACAATTTGTCGTCCGGAGTTTCGCGTGTTTACCTCAACCACTCGTTAAGGGCAACGCAGGGGCGCCGATCAGCCGCCGGCAGTGGCATTTGTGCACCGATATGGCGAGTTTCCCGATGCATGTCGTTGTCCCAAAACCGCTGCACACTTTTGGGCGACATGCATCAAAGCCGGCCAAGCGCCTTCAGCTCGTGCAGGACCGCGGCATCGCGGGCCGAAACGTCGGGAAACTCCGGATCGGAGCCGACATCGGCGGTATAGCGCCATGAGCGCGCGCATTTCACCAGGCCGCGGTCCTCGGCCTTCTCGACCACCACGGCGACCCCGTTGACGTCGTCGAGCGTGAAGGCACCGGCCGATACCTTGTCATTGGCTCCGCCACGAACAACGACAAGATCGCTGGTGATCGCCATCTCGGCCATGTCGACATCGACGATCGCCGCTTCAAGCGCGGCATCGTCGAGGGTGACGACCGGCACGGCTTCCAGCGACGAGCCGATGACCTTTTGGGCGCGCGCAATCTCGAGCGCGCCGGTGACGACACGGCGGACCTGCCGCACCTTGCGCCATTTTTCCGCCAGCGCCTCGTTCTTCCAGTTTTCCGGGATTTCCGGGAACTGGTCGAGATGCACCGAGACCGCGTCAGGGCGATGGTCGAGCCAGGCCTCCTCCATGGTGAAGGGCAGCATCGGCGCCAGCCACTTCACCAGGCAGTCGAACAGATGGCGCACCACCTGCACGGAAGCCTTGCGCTTCACGCTGGAGGGCGCTTCGCAGTAGAGCGCATCCTTGCGGATGTCGAAATAGAAGGCCGACAGCTCGACCACCATGAAATCGAGCAACGCGCGGGTGATGCGCTTGAACTCGAAGGCGTCGTAGCCCAAGCGCACAACCTCGTCGAGCTCGGAGAGACGGTGCAGCATCAGCCGCTCCAGCTCCGGCATTTTTTCCAGCGGCACCTCCTCGCCTTCGTCATGGGCTAGCGTGCCCAGCATCCAGCGGATGGTGTTGCGCAGCTTGCGGTAGGCGTCGATATTGGTCTGCAGCACGTTCTTGCCGAGCCGCTGGTCTTCCCAATAATCCGTCGTCACCACCCATAGCCGCAAGATGTCGGCGCCAGACTGCTTGATGACGTCTTGCGGCACGACGGTGTTGCCCAGCGACTTCGACATTTTCCGTCCCTCCTCATCCATGGTGAAGCCATGGGTGACGACGGTGTCGTAAGGCGCCCTGCCCCTGGTGCCGCAACTTTCCAGCAGCGAGGAGTGGAACCAGCCGCGATGCTGGTCGGAGCCTTCGAGATAGACGTCGGCCGGCCATTTCAGGTCGGGACGGTCCTCCAGGGTGAAGGCATGGGTCGAGCCCGAATCGAACCAGACGTCGAGGATGTCCCTCACCTGGTGCCATTTCGAAGCGTCGTGGTTGCCGAGGAAGCGTTCCTTGGCGCCAGCGGCGAACCAGGCGTCGGCGCCCTCATCCTCGAAGGCGTCCATGATGCGCTGGTTGACGGCATCGTCCTTGAGCACATTGCCGTCGACATCGGCGAAGACGGCGATCGGCACGCCCCAGGCGCGCTGGCGCGACAGCACCCAGTCGGGGCGCTCCTCGATCATGGCGCGGATGCGGTTCTGGCCGGCCGCCGGCACGAAGCGCGTGTCGTCGATAGCCTTCAGCGCGCGGCTGCGCAGCGTCGAGCCGTCGCCGAGGTCCTTGTCCATATAGACGAACCATTGCGGCGTGTTGCGGAAGATGATCGGCTTCTTCGAGCGCCAGGAATGCGGGTAAGAGTGCTTCAGCCGGCCGCGCGCGAACAGCGCGTTGCGCTTGATCAATTCGTCGATGACCGCCTGGTTGGCGTTGCCCTTCTTGCCGTTGTCGTCGATGACGCGCGCTGCCCCGGCCTCGCGGTCCGGTCCAAAGCCCGGTGCGTCCTTGGTGAAGAAGCCGGCATCGTCGACGGTGAAAGGGATGGCAGTGTCGACGCCGCGTGCGCGCAGGTCCGAGGCAGCGTCCATCCAGGCGTCGAAATCCTCGCGGCCATGGCCGGGCGCGGTGTGGACGAAGCCGGTGCCGGCATCATCGGTGACATGGTCGCCGGCCAGCATCGGCACGGGGAATTCGTAGCCGCCGCCAAGGCCCTTGAGGGGATGCGAAAGTGTAAGACTTCCAAGCTGTTCCGCTGAAACGCTGTGAAGACGATTCAAGGTGACCTTGGCCTTGGCCGAGGATTCCTCGGCCAGCGCATCGGCAAGGATCAGCTTCTCGCCGGGCTGCGGTCCGAAAGCGTTCTCGGCCGCCGTAACCTCGTAGAGACCGTAACCGATGCGCGGCGAATAGTTGACAGCACGGTTGCCCGGGATGGTCCAGGGGGTCGTGGTCCAGATGACGACATGAGCCTCCAGCAGATCCAGCGACGCCACCGTCAGTTTTGCCGGCTCCCCAACCTCAGCATTGGTGACCTGGCGGGCAAGGCTGGCGACAGGAAACTTCACCCAAATCGTGTCCGACTCATAGTCCTGGTACTCGACCTCGGCCTCGGCCAGCGCGGTGCGCTCGACGACGCTCCACATCACCGGCTTGGAGCCGCGGTAGAGCTGGCCCGACATGGCGAATTTCAAAAGCTCGCCGGCAATGCGCGACTCGGCGTGGAATGCCATCGTCGTATAGGGATTGTCGAAATCGCCAACGACGCCCAGCCGCTGGAACTCCGCCCCCTGCACCTTGATCCAGTGCGCGGCGAATTCGCGGCATTCCTTGCGGAACTCGTTGACCGGCACCTCGTCCTTGTTCTTGCCCTTGGCGCGATACTGTTCCTCGATCTTCCATTCGATCGGCAGGCCGTGGCAGTCCCAGCCCGGCACGTAGTTCGAATCGTAGCCGCGCATCTGGAACGAGCGGGTGATGACGTCCTTGAGGATCTTGTTCAGCGCATGGCCGATATGGATGTTGCCGTTGGCGTAGGGCGGGCCGTCATGCAGCACGAATTTCGTCCGGCCGGCGGCCGCCTCGCGCAGCCTGCCGTAGAGGCCGATCTCCTTCCAGCGCCTAAGGATTTCCGGCTCGCGCTGCGGCAGGCCCGCCCGCATCGGGAATTCCGTCTGCGGCAGGAAAAGGGTTTTGGAATAGTCTGATGCTTCGGACTTTTGCGGCTTTTCGGACATAAATGCTCTGGTTGGGCTCAAGGGCGCTGAAGCGCGATCGATCGCGGGTGAATTATAGGATCCCGGTCTTGCGCTGAGCTGAAACTCAGGCGGAAGCCGGGCCGCTAATGCTGATGGTGCGCCGCGCAAACATGCGGCTTTCCATAGCAGCCGGCCGAGGGAATCGCAAAGCCCCGCCGCATAGCTGCGTCATCCCGGCGTGAGCGCAAAAGTGCTCATCGCTGGAGAAGCGGCCTCTTGGCCGCGTCTCAAAGAATGAGCCGCATGTTCTGACATTATCCGGGAGACGGCGAACCGACTGTCCCGAGCTTCGGAAATGCTTCCGGCGCGGCGGCCAGCGCGGCGCGGGCGCGCGTGCTGTCGTCGGCCATCTGGCGCACCAGCGCATCGACGCTGTCGAACTTCAATTCCTCCCGAATGAAGGCGATGAAGGCGACATCGAGCGCCGTTCCATAGAGATCGCCCTTGAAATCGAACAAGAAGATTTCCAGCAGCGGCGCGCCATTGTCGAAGGTCGGGCGGCGGCCGAAGCTGGCGACACCATCAAAGCGCTCAGTACCGCAGCCGACCCGCACCGCATAGATGCCATGCTTGAGCCCGCAGTTCTTGTCGAGGCGGATATTGGCTGTGGGATAACCGAGATCGCGGCCGCGCTTCTCGCCATGGATCACCAGGCCTGAAACGAACCACGGGCCGCCGAGCATCGCGGTCGCGTCCTCGATCTGCCCCTCCGCGAGCGCCATGCGGATAGCGCTGGAGGAGACCGGCCGCTCCTCGATATCGACGTGAGCCTGCACATCGACCTCGATGCCGAGCCGGGGCGCTTCGCTGACCAGGAGGCTCGGCGATCCGACCCGGCCCTTGCCGAAATGAAAGTCGTAGCCGACCGCGATGCCGCTGATTCCGAGCCGCTCGATCAGATCATGGTGAATGAAATCCTGCGCCGTAGTTCCGGCACGGGCCTTGTCGAAAGTCATCACGACCGCGCCCGCAAGCCCGGTTCCGGCCAACAGCCGCAGCTTTCCAGCCTCGTCGGTGAGCCGGAACTGGGGGGAGTTCGGGCTGAAAAAGCTGCGCGGGTGTGGCTCGAACGTCACCGCCAGCGCCGGCCGGCCATGGGCGCGCCCCATCTGCAGGGCCGCGGCTATGACCGCGCGGTGGCCGAGATGGACGCCGTCGAAATTACCCATCGCCACCACAGCTCCCTTGGGGATCGCGGCCGCGGGCGTGGTATCGCGGATAACGGTAAAGCCAGGCGTCATTTCAGGGATTCTTCAACTCAGGTCGGGTGGGGGCGGGACCGTGACTTGGGGCGCCCAATGAAGTCAAGCGGGCCCGAACCGGCCCCTGTGCCGGGTGCAATTGTATATTTTTCCGGCGGTAGCCGGTTAACGAGCTGTTTAACGGCTGATGCTAGTGCTTGGGAAGCAATCTGCGGGTTTGGCCTTTGCTCAAGCTCGTTGCTGGTTTGCAACTTATGTGTGTCGTGCGGGGGTATCCAAGATGGCGGTTGATTTATCGATGTCGGTTCTGGTGGTGGATGACTACAACACCATGATCCGCATCATCAGAAATCTTCTGAAGCAGCTTGGCTTCGAGAATATCGACGATGCCAGCGACGGCTCGGCGGCGCTGAACAAAATGCGCAGCAAGAAGTACGGCTTGGTGATCTCCGACTGGAACATGGAGCCGATGACCGGCTACGACCTGCTCCGGGAGGTGAGGGCCGACCCCAATCTCGCCACCACGCCATTCATCATGATCACGGCCGAGTCCAAGACCGAGAACGTGATCGCCGCGAAGAAGGCCGGCGTGAACAACTACATCGTCAAGCCGTTCAATGCCGCCACGCTGAAGACCAAGATCGAGGCGGTGTTTCCGGACATGGCGAGCGCGTAAGGCGCTTCTCGCCACATTCCCGCCGTCATCGCCCGGCTTGACCGGACGAGCCCGTATTCCACTGTCGCCTGATTGAATCGCGAAGCCGCGGCGTACTGGATGCCCGCCGTCGCGGGCACGACGGTTTGCGTTATTCGGCGGCAGCGGACCACGCCGCCAGATGCGACCCTACCACCTTAATTCCCGCGTCAGCGCCCGCGGCGGATGGCCGAACAATTCCTTCACCGAGGCGGGGTCGAGCTGATCGATGCCTTCGAAGTCCTCCGCGTGGATGCCGCGGGTCACGAACAGGCAATCGATCCCAAAGCCGTGAGCCCCCGCCAGATCCGTCCGCACCGAATCTCCGATCGCGAGAACGCGGTTGAGTTGCATCGCGTGGCCATTGCGCTCCGCGGCGAGTGCCATGGCGCGCTCATAGATCGGCCGGTGCGGCTTGCCGTAAAAGATCACTTCGCCGCCGAGTTCGCGATAGAGTTCGGCGATGGCGCCCGCGCAATAGATCAGGCGGTCGCCGCGTTCGACGACGATGTCGGGGTTGGCGCAGACCAGCGTCAGCTTATGCTCGCGGGCCCGCATCATCATCCCGCGATAGTCTTCGGCGGATTCGGTTTCGTCGTCGAACAGGCCGGTGCAGACGATGTAGTCGGCCTGCTCCAGCGGCGCGAGCACCGGATCAAGGCCGCGGTAGATCGAAGCGTCGCGCTCCGGGCCGAGCCAGAACACTTTCCGGCCGGGGTGGTCGGCGACGAAATGCCGGGTCAGATCGCCTGAACTGACGATGGCATCATAAGTCTCGTCCGCGACGCCAAGCTTGCGCAGTTGCCGCTGCACTGAGTCCGCGGGCCGCGGCGCGTTGGTAATAAGGATTACCGTGCCGCCCTGGGCGCGAAAGCTATGAAGCGCCTCGCAGGCTTCGGGAAATGCAGTGAGCCCGTTGTGAACCACGCCCCAGATGTCGCTGAGCACGACATCCACGCCGCCCACGAGGTCGCGCAGCTTCTCGGCAAACCGGAGTGTCGTCATGGCATCGATTGCCGGTCAGCCCGGTCCGGCGGCGCGACGCGCCAGCGCGGCGTTGCCGGTCGCCCGCGCGCTATCGATTGCCGGACCATCGACGGAAGGATTGTTGCCAGAGCCATGGGATTGCTGCGCCTTCGGAGAGGCGCCGATAGCAGAGGCCCCCTCGGGCCGCAACGGCTTGGGAGGGGCAAACAGAAATCCCTGCCCGAACCGCACGTCATAGTCGAGCAGATCGACCACCGAGCGTTCCCCTTCGATCCGTTCGGCGATCAGGTCGATGCCGAAGCGGCCGAGCAGACCCGAAAGGTCGGAGGAATGAATGTCGGACGCCGAGGTTTGCCTTTGATCGAGCAGCAACGTCGCGGGTACCTTGATAAAGCGGACGCCGCGGTCAGCCAGTTCGCGCGGCTCGATCCGCAGATCGGTAACGTGATCGATCGAGAAACGGTAGCCGCGCTGCGCCAGAGCCGCGAGATGTTCAGTCTCCGCCGGGCCCAGATTGCGAAACATCGCCTGCTTGAATTCGAGCACGAACGACGGCGCCAGCGCGCGGTTGGCTTCGAGGAAATCGAGGCATTGCGTGAAGATGGTGGGATTGCCGAGCGTCGCCCCGGCGACGTTGCAGAATACACCGACGTCCTTGTTGCGCACCATCAGCCGGCGCAGCACCTGCACGCACCGCAGCATCACCATGTGATCGATCCGCCCGATCAGCCCGGCAGCTTCCGCGACGGAGATGAAATCATCGGCGGCGAGAACCTGATCCTTGTCGTCGCGCAGCCGGGTCACCGCTTCGTAGAAGCGTACCTTGCGCTGCGGCAACGTCACCATCGGCTGCAGATAAATATCGATGCGGTTTTCCTCCACCGCGCTTTTCACCGCGGCAAGGATTTGCGCCTGGCTGCGGGAGGGCCCGGACTCCATGGTGATAACAGCCCGCGCTGCCGCAGCCACCGCAACGCTTGTGTTTTCGGTCGGAAAGGGCAGCTCCTCTTGCGGTTCATGGTCCGGCTTACTCGCCGGCGCGGAGGCGGCGGCTGGCACGCCCGAGGACAGCATGTCGTCATGGCTTGCGACGGAGACCGCGAGCTGCTTGACCAGCACGCCGAGTTCATTGATCTCGCCGACGACAGCCTGGATGCGGTCCGCGCTTGCGGAATTTGCCGACACCACCCGCCCCTCGACGGCGGCCAGCCGCCGCCCGAATTCGGCGACCTGACGCGCGAGGTCAGCGGTGCCGCGCGATAAATCCGCGATTTGTCCGCCGACGTCGGTGCGATCACGCAGCCGCATCGACACGGCGTTGTAGAGAATCAGGAATGTCAGCGCGGTCAGCGCGACGATCGCGGAGTTAGATCCGCTGATGCCCGCCACCGAAAACAGGGTCAGGCCGAGGGATGCTGCGACCAGCACCATGCAGATGGCGATGAAAATCGTGGAAATGCGAATCATGTTGCGCGCAACGCCCTCAACTCCTTTAGTCCCTGGCTTCAGAGAAGCGCAAAAAGCCGCTCGCACAAGTCTGTCGCACTTCCCCAAGCGCCGCAAGCTTAGCATTGTTGTTGATTCGAGAAGCTAGCGTTCTTTCGGCACGGCCGGAACCGCCGGTCCCAATGTATCGGCCACCAGAGCGCCACGGGTGCCGAGCGGCTTCGGACGCCCGACGGTCAGATTGTCAGTTTGCTCGGATCGCCGGCTTGACGTCATGCTTCCATTCGCCGCGCCTGGTTTCGCCGCCTCACGGCCGCCCAGCCCAATAGTGTGCCGAGCAAGATCAGAGCGGCGCGGATATCTTTATTGTCCAGCCCGGTCGGAGATTTTGCTTTCAGACCAGGCGTCACCGGCGCCGAGGGCGCTCGCAACGCCGCCGTGGCGGCATTCCTCGCTGCCTCGATTTGGCCTGACTGGATGGGATTGGGTTTGATCGCGACGCGCAGGCGGCTTGTGAGAGACGGAAAGTTCGGCTTGGGGAGCTTGAGCTTGCTGGCAGCCATTGCTGCGCAGATCGTAGCGATCAGCAGCAGCAGTGCGCCCACGACGCCAAAGGCCTGAAACATCCCGTAATTGATTTCAATCCAACGAAATAGCGCCGTGATGCCGACAAAGCAGGCCGCAACCAGAAAAAGGCCCGCGACCGCGAACAGCCCAGCGGCGACGGCATAGGACGTGACGGCATCTGTCGCCTGGCTGGTTCGATCGCGGAGATACAACCGTATCGCCAATTTTACTTGGCTCAGTTTGAGCGCCAGCCCGGCGCGCAGCAATTTGCCCGATGGCTCGAGCATGTCCCCCGTTCCTCCACTGCAGGAACATTGTCCCTGCGGTGGTTGAACGTGGATTGGTTTCGAATGTTCCGCCGTTGGGCAGCGGCTACGCCACCGCGCGGATCACTTTGGCGACTTTCTCGATGATCTCGCCGATCTGGTCTTCGCTGACGATCAGCGGCGGCGTCAGCGCAAGGGTGTCACCGGCGACACGCAGCATCAGGTCGTTGTCGTGGAACGCGCTGTTCAGCCCGTCGAAGCCGCGCTTGCCGGGCAGATCCGGGCGCGGCGCGAGGTCGATGCCTGCCGTCAGGCCCACAGTGCGAATGTCCACCACGTTCGGCTCGCCTTTCAGCGACATCACGGCGTCGGCGAATTTGGGCTCGAGCTTGTTGGCGCGCTCGAACAGCTTTTCGTCGCGATAGATGTCGAGCGTCGCGAGACCCGCGGCGCAGGCCAGCGGATGCGCCGAATAGGTGTAGCCGTGGGTTAGCTCTACGACGTGCTCCGGGCCGCTCATGAAGGCGTCGTGGATGGTGTCGCGCACGATCACGCCGCCCATGGGCGCCGCGCCGTTGGTGATGCCCTTGGCAAAGGTGAGCATGTCCGGCAGCACGCCATAACGTTCCGCGGCGAAGGCATAACCGAGCCGGCCATAGCCGGTGATGACCTCGTCGAAAATCAAGAGAATGCCGTGCTTCTGGGTAATCTCGCGCAGGCGCTTGAGATAGCCCTTCGGCGCGGGCAGCACGCCGGTCGATCCCGCCATCGGTTCGACGATCACGGCGGCAATGGTGGAGGCACCGTGCAGGTTGACCAGTCGCTCCAGTTCGTCGGCGAAATGAGCGCCGTATTCCGGCTCGCCCTTGGTGAAGGCCTGTTTTTCGCGGTCATAGGTATGGGGAAGGTGATCGACGCCCGCCAGGAGGGTGCCGAACATCTTGCGGTTGCCAACGATGCCGCCCACCGAAGTACCGCCGAAGCCGACGCCGTGATAGCCGCGCTCGCGGCCGATCAGCCGGGTGCGGGTGCCCTGGCCCTGGGTCTGATGATAGGCCAGCGCGATCTTCAGCGCGGTGTCGGCGGCTTCCGATCCGGAATTGCAGAAGAACACGTGGTCGAGGCCGTCGGGCGCGAGATCCGCGATCCGGCTGGCGAGTTCGAACGCCTGCGGGATGCCGAACTGGAACGGCGGCGCATAGTCCAGGGCTGCGGCCTGCTTGCCGATCGCCTCGGAAATCTGGGGGCGGCCGTGGCCAGCATTGCAGCACCACATGCCGGCGGCGGCATCGATGATCTTGCGGCCATCGACGGTAAAATAATGCATGTCCTTGGCGCCGGCGAGCAGCCTCGGTGCCTTCTTGAAGGCCCGGTTCGCGGTGAAGGGCATCCAGTGGGCAGCGAGGTCGTTCGGCACGTTGACGGCGGCGGGGCGTGGGCTCTTGTCCAGCATAGGGGCCTCTTCAAGTTTTGGGGCATGGCGGTCGCGAGAAGCTATCAGCTTCGTTGCGGGACGGGAACGCCGACGGGCTACTATATTTCCGCTCAATCGGGCGGTTTGACAGAGTTCAAGGGGGCGTCCAGCGCATAGACGAAGCCTTTCAGGTGGTAGGCCATTTCGACCTTGCCTTTCAACTGGCTGCCAAGCGTCTCGATCAGCCGGGTACCGAAGCTTTGCCGGGTCGGCGCATGGACCGCCGGGCCGCCTTTTTCGCTCCAGGTCAAATGCAGCCGCTGATTTGTGTCGTCGATGGTCCAAGCGATCTCGATACGTCCGGTGGGCCACGACAGCGCGCCGAATTTCGTGGCATTGGTGCAGAGTTCGTTGAGCGTCATCGCCAATGCAATCACTGCGCCGGACACGATTTTGAGATCGGGACCTTGAATCGAAAACTTGCCCTCGCCCTCGCTGTCATAGGGCTCGGTCGCGCCATCGACGATGTGCCCAAGGTCGGCGCTCGACCATCGCGCCTGCAGCAGGAGATCGTGGGCTCGGCCCAGTGCCTGCAGCCGGCTCTCGATAGCATGCTGGGCGTGCTCGATACTGGTTGCGGTGCGCAGGCTCTGCGAGGCGATCGCGCTTACCGTCGCCAGCGTGTTTTTGATGCGGTGGTGCAGTTCTTCCAGAATGAGCTTTTGCAGCCTGTCGGCGGTCTCGCGCTGTTTGGCGTCAATACCGGCCTGCGCCAGCAACGCCCTGGCATCGATGCCCGCCTGTTCGAGCAGCATGCGAAGGCCGACATTTTCGGCCTTTAGAAAGTCCTGCGGAACGGTCGGGCCGGCCATCGATCACATAGCCCCGCAGGACTTCCATTTCGGTTGCTGTTGGGCGTTGTTATCACGGCTATTGCCGGACAGTGCGGCTATTCCGGTACCGGACATATGATTAAAGGCCTTGCGGAGAGCAACTCATAGATCGGCAGCGCCGATCCAGAACACCTCGCCGTCGGACTCCTCGGTATCCAGCCACAACAGCGGCAATTGCGGAAATGCGGCTTCGAGCCATTCGCGGCCACGGCCGATTTCGCATAACAGCCCACCCTGTGGCGTCAGGTGCGGCCCGGCCTCCTTCAGAATGCGGCGGATGATATCGAGCCCATCGGCGCCGCCGTCGAAGGCGAGCCTGGGCTCGGCGCGGCATTCGCGCGGCAGCTCGGCCATTCCTTCCGCGTCGACATAGGGCGGATTGGAAATAATCAGGTCGTAACGGCTGTCGCCGAGCGGTTTGAACAGGTCGCCCCGATGCAGTGTCACCCGATTTTCAAGGCCGTAGTCGGCAATGTTGCGCGCGGCAACATCGAGCGCGTCCCTCGAAATATCCACTGCATCTATGCGCGCACTCGGAAAACGTCGGCTCGCGAGAATTGCGAGACAGCCCGAGCCGGTGCAGAGGTCGAGCACGTTTTCCACCGACGCCGGATCGTCGACCAGCGAGCCGCCGTGGTCGTCGCCTTGGCCGCTGAAATGGGAATCCAGCAACTCGCCAATGAAGGAGCGCGGCACGATCGCGCGCTCATCGACATAAAAGGGCAGGCCGCGCATGTAGATTTTGTTGACCAGATAGGCGGCTGGCTTGCGCGCGGTGACGCGGCGCGCAATCACGTCGAGTATGGCCTTGGCCTCTCGCGCAGTGACGCGCGCGGTCGCGAACGTCTCGAACTGGTCGGGATGAAGATGCAGTGTCTCGCAAACCAGGAATGCGGCCTCGGCCACGGGATCGGTGGTGCCGTGCGCGAAAACCAGTTTTGCCTCGACGAAGCGGCTCACCGCGTAGCGGACGAAATCGAGCAGCGTCAGCAACTCGCCGGATGCTACTTTCGAATTCGATATAGCGCGGCCGCGCTTCGCCGCTGGTTTAGCGCGCTTCGCCATCAGGATTTGGTCCAGCG
>DASXJV010000076.1:0-4892 GCA_036497205.1 Bradyrhizobium sp. | reverse complement strand
TTCGCGAGCGGCATAGAAATCCAGCGCCAGATTGGCTTGTGGTCCGATCATGTCGTGTTGCCGCATGTATTCAAGATAAGCTTCGACCCACAAGCCCTGCTGCCGTGAGACCCAGGTGCCGTTGAGTGCGCGCACGAGCGGGTGCCCGAGCCCGGGTTCCGCGGTGATCGCAAGAATCCTTGGATTGGGTCCAAGCCGCGCTACCGCGGCCTGAAGCGGCCGCGCATCGAACGCAACATCGAACCACAGCATGGATCGCGCGAACAAGATCGCAAACAGGACAATCGCCCCCGCGCGACATGCGCGATCAAGCGCGGTGCGAGGTGTGTTCGACGCAAGCGCATAGGCGAGGGCGAGTATCGCCAGCGTAATCATCGGATACGAATGATAGGGCCATCCCTTCCGCTGCAAAACGAATACAGCCGCAAACCCCAGCGATGTCGTGAGTAACAGCAGGCACGCCGCATCAATCTTGTCGTGTCGTTTCAGGACAATTGTCACAAGGGTCGTCACACCCCAGATTGGCAAGGCAGGTTTTTCCAGAAGCGCCTGGAATGAGAGACCGACGGGAATATAAACATCGCGGACCAGCGGCCCGATAGTGGTGAAGAACTCCGGAAAGAATGCGATAATGCTTGCAGCGTAAAGCAAAACGATTGCCGCAGCCGTCAGATTTTCCAGCGTAAACACTACTTTCCACGATCGCGAGTAGATGGCGACACAGCCCACTGCGCAGAGTATTCCGACGGCAAAATGCGGCTTGAACGACAATGCGACGCCGGCGCCACACCCGGCGACGACTGCCATCCAGGTCGACGGCGCCTCCCCTTTCATGCGCACAATAAAGACGGCTAGTAACGGCAACAGCACCAGGATCGCGATGTGTTCGCGTTGGCCGAACGCCTGCATTGGCAGAATGGCGAGCACGGCAAATGCGAGAGGTGCCAGCGGGCGGCTTTGCGCACTATCAAGAACCGATGAGTTTCTAAGGATGCTGGCGATGATCGCGAGCGAAACGATTATTGCGGCGAACATCAGGCCGTCCGTCACAACTTCTACCGGCAGCCCGAGTACCCGCGCTATGGCAATTCCCGGAATGTACACCAACACCGCCATTGGCGGATTGGTCTCGACCACATCGATATACAAACGCTGACCGTCAAGGACCCGCTCGCCAACCGTAAGCAGCCAGCTCACGTCGGTGTTCGCCGCGAGGAGGTGTCGCAGGACAACTGCCGCTATCAACAGGATGACGACCGAAAGCCACGGCAGCAGCGCGGGTGCAGCCACCGGGTGCTCCTGTCGGTGCATGAGGTGGGGCCCAGCCTCGATATTCATGGTTATGGCGGCGTCCGGCAACGATACCGCCAAACACTAGGAGATCAGCGTTAAGAAGCTGTTTCTCAAGCCATGGACGAGCGTCAATCACCGCCGGGCCGAGCAGCCCTTCACTCGGATGCGCTGACCTTCGCGCCGCCCTTCGACACCGCAACCAGAGCCGGCCGCAACACGCGATCGCCGATCATGTAGCCGGCCTGCACGACCTGGACCACCGTTCCCGCGGGCACGGAAGGATCGGGGACCTCATACATCGCCTGCTGAAAATTCGGATCGAATTTCTCGCCCGATGGATCGAATTTCTTAACGCCGTTCTTCTCCAGCGTGTTGAGAAGCGATCGCTCGGTCAGCTCGACACCTTCGATCAGCGCCTTGAGGCCAGGATCCGCGGCTGCCTTGGCCTCGGCCGGGACCGCATCGAGCGCACGCTGCAGATTATCAGCGATATCGAGGACGTCGCGCGCGAAACCGGAGATGCCATAGGTGCGGGCGTCGGCAACTTCGCGCGCTGTGCGCTTGCGCAGGTTCTCCATTTCCGCAAGCGTCCGCAGCATCTTGTCGCGCGATTCCGCGGCCTCCTTCACCAGCGCTTCCGCCGATCCTTCCTCGGGATCGTCGGGCATGATGTACGGCTTGGAAACCACGGGCTCGCTGGCCTGCGCCGGGTTCACCGGATCGTCCTTCTGCCGGTTGGGATCGGTCATAGACTGCCTTCTTGAAACTGTCTGGGATCAATGAGGGAGAGTTGCTATCGCGGGATATCGTGCTTTAAGCGCGGAAAATCAAGCGCCATAACGTGAGCGAAGTGGATCCCGGTTCGCGTGAAGAAAACGCGCCAAAAAAACCGGGCTCTTGTCGGACGGATCATCCACCCAGCATCCGGCTGACGATGCGCGCCGCATAATCCACCGTCGGAATGACCCGGGCATAGTTAAGCCGCGTCGGCCCGATCACGCCGAGAACGCCGACGATATGACCCGCGGCATCGCTGTAGGGCGCGATGATCGTGGAAGAGCCGGACAGCGAAAACAGCTTGTTCTCCGATCCGATGAAAATCCGCACGCCCTCGGCGCGTTCCGCGCGACCCAACAGATCGATCACGCCGCGCTTGGTCTCGAGATCGTCGAACAACAATCGCACGCGCTCCAGATCTTCAAGCGCGTGCAAATCTTCCAGCAGATTGGCGTGACCGCGCACGATCAGCTGCCGGTCGTCGTTTTCACCGCCGGACCAGCTCGCGATGCCGGCGGCGATCACCTTCTGCGTCAGCTGATCGAGTTCAACGCGATTTTGCGTCAATGCGGTTTCAAGTTCAAGGCGCGCCTCCGCCAGCGTGCGACCGCGAATCCGCGCATTGAGAAAATTGGTGGCTTCCGTGAGCGCCGATGAGGGAACCCCGGGCGGCAGCGTCAGCACGCGGTTCTCGACCTGGCCGTCTTCGCCGACCAGCACCACCAGCGCCCGCTCCGGCTCCAGCCGCACGAATTCGATATGCTTCAGCCGCGAATTGGATTTTGCGGTCAGTACCACGGCCGCGGCCCGGGTCAGGCCGGACAGCCGTGTCAAAGCTTCGCCAAGGGCTGCTTCGACCGACTGCGCCTTGCCGACGGAAACAAGCTGGCTCTGGATCGACTGCCGCTCCGGCTCGGTCAGATCGCCAACCTGCATCAAGGCATCGACGAAGAAACGTAAGCCCAATTCGGTCGGCAGCCGGCCGGCCGAGGTGTGCGGCGCGTAAATCAGGCCAAGCTGTTCCAGATCGGACATCACGTTCCGCACCGAGGCCGGCGACAGCGGCAGCGCGATCAGGCGCGAAATATTGCGCGAACCGACGGGTTCGCCGGTCGCGAGATAACTCTCGACGATTTGACGAAAGATGTCCCGCGAACGCTCGTTGAGCTGGGCGAGCCCGGCATTCGGCGCGATCAGGCCAATCGGATCGTGGTGGGCCACAAGGTACTCCTTACAACTGACCCTAATTTGTCCATCTCAGGGGTCGGTTACAAGCGGGCATTAGTCCCTTAAGGGGTCGCAAGGGCCTTGCCGCTGCCCCTTCCTCCTCCTACAAGCACCGCGAGCCACAACCTTTTTGCTGAATTTTCGGAGGATTCCCATGCGGCCAAGCCGCCGTGCGCCGGATGAACTGCGCGCCGTGTCGCTGGAACGCGGCGTGGTCAAATACGCCGAGGGTTCCTGCATGGTCAAATTCGGCGACACCCACGTGCTGGTGACGGCAACCCTGGAAGAGCGGCTGCCGCCATGGCTCAAGGGCCAGGGGCGGGGCTGGGTCACGGCCGAGTACGGCATGCTGCCGCGGGCCACACTGGAGCGCACCCGCCGCGAGGCTTCCGCCGGCAAGCAGAATGGCCGCACCGTCGAAATCCAGCGCCTGATCGGCCGCTCGCTGCGCGCTACACTCGACCTCGAGGCGCTCGGTGAGCGCCAGATTACCGTGGACTGCGACGTGCTGCAGGCCGATGGCGGCACGCGTACGGCCTCGATCACCGGCGCATGGGTCGCATTGGCCGACTGCATCGGCTGGATGAAGACCCGCAACATGGTGAAGGGCAACGTGCTGCGCGACAACGTGGCCGCGATCTCGTGCGGCATCTATGGCGGCACGCCGGTGCTCGACCTCGATTACGCCGAGGATTCGGAGGCCGACACCGACGCCAATTTTGTCATGACCGGCGATGGCCGCATCATCGAGGTGCAGGGCACGGCAGAAAAGACGCCGTTCTCGCAGGACGAATTCCTGGCGCTGATGGCGCTGGCGCGCAAGGGCGTGGCGCGCCTGGTGGACCTGCAAAAAATGGCCGTGGCGTGAGCAGGGTCGCAAATCCGCTTTTGCTGATCGCGCTCTCCCTGGCGTAGACTAAAAGCACATGCATCGCCGAATCACAGGCAAGCTCGTGATCGCGACCCACAATCCTGGCAAGCTCGCCGAGATGCGCGAACTGCTGGCGCCGCACGGCGTCGAGGCGGTATCGGCGGGCGAGCTTGGCCTTGGCGAGCCTGACGAGACCGGCGATACGTTCCTCGCCAATGCCCGGATCAAGGCGGCTGCCGCGGCGAAATCAGCGCAACTCCCGGCGTTCGCTGACGATTCCGGATTGGTGGTCGACGCGCTGGATGGCGCGCCCGGGATTTTCTCCGCGCGCTGGGCTGGCGATAACAAGGATTTTATGGCCGCGATGGCGCGCATCGAACGTCTGCTAGCGGAACGCGGCGCGACGACACCTTCGCAGCGAACAGCGCATTTCGTTTCCGCATTGTGCGTCGCGTGGCCCGACGGTCATCTCGAAGAGGTCGAGGCGCGCGCCGACGGAACGCTGGTGTGGCCGCCGCGCGGAACCGCCGGCTTTGGCTATGACCCGGCGTTCATGCCCGATGGATACACCCGCACCTTCGGCGAAATGACCAGCATCGAGAAGCACGGCCTGCCGCCGCTTGGGCTTGGGCTGTCGCATCGCGCCCGCGCATTCGTAAAGCTGGCGGAGATTTGCCTTGACCAGCGCTGACGCGGCACCCCTGCAAGCGGGGGAGGGAAAAGA
>DASXJV010000075.1:0-5197 GCA_036497205.1 Bradyrhizobium sp. | reverse complement strand
GCGTCCTGGATCTGGCCATCATCGTCCATCAGCAAATAAGTACGGTTGCCGTGCAGCACGCCCGGCCGGCCGCCGGCGATCGAGGCTGCATGCAGTTGCGTGAGCCCGTGGCCCGCGGCCTCGACACCGAAAATCTCAACCCCGGGATCGTCGAGGAACGGATGAAACAGCCCCATCGCGTTGGAGCCGCCACCGATACAGGCGATCAGCGAATCCGGCAGGCGGCCCTCGGCTTCCTGCATCTGCGCCCGGGTCTCTACGCCGATGACCGACTGGAAGTCGCGTACCATCATCGGATAGGGATGCGGCCCGGCGACGGTGCCGATGCAGTAGAACGTGTTGTGCACGTTGGTGACCCAGTCGCGCAGCGCCTCGTTCATCGCGTCCTACAGCGTGCGGGTACCTGATTGCACCGGGACCACCTTGGCGCCCAGCATTTCCATCCGAAAGACGTTTGGCGCCTGACGCGCAACGTCGACCGCACCCATATAGACCACGCAGTCGAGGCCGAACCGCGCGCACAGCGTCGCGGTCGCGACGCCGTGCTGGCCGGCGCCGGTCTCTGCGATGATGCGCTTCTTGCCCATCCGCCGCGCCACCATGATCTGGCCGAGCACGTTGTTGACCTTGTGCGAGCCGGTGTGATTCAGCTCCTCGCGCTTGAAATAGATCTTCGCACCGCCGAGGTATTCGGTCAGCCGCTCGGCGAGATACAGCGGCGAGGGCCGGCCGACATAGTCCCTGAGATAGCCGTTCATTTCCGCCTGGAACGCCGGATCGGCTTTGGCGTCGGTGTAAGCCTTCTCCAGATCGAGAATCAGCGGCATCAGCGTTTCCGCGACGAAGCGGCCGCCGAAACTGCCGAAGTGCCCGCGCTCGTCGGGGCCGCTGCGGAAGGAATTGGGTAAATTCGGATTCATCGTTGCCCTTCGTCATGGCCGGGCCTGTCCCGGCCATCCACGTCCTACTTGCTTCGAGTTTCAACAGACGTGGATGCCTGGGACAAGCCCGGGCATGACGCTGTTGAGCCGTCTGACGCTATCATCGAGTACCTGTTGCCGTGAGTGCCCTGTCCGTTTTGACCGCGCGCGCCGCGCGGATGAAGGCGCGGATCATCTCGGGATCCTTGACGCCCGGTGCGCGCTCCACGCCCGAGGAAACATCAATGCCGCCGGCGCGCGTGACGCGGGCGGCCTGCGCAACATTTTCGGCATTGAGGCCGCCCGATACCATGAACGGCAGCTTGAGATCCAGACTCTCAAGTACATGCCAGTCGAACACCGCGCCAAGACCGCCGGGACGCGTTGCTTCCTTCGGTGCGCGGGCATCGAACAGAACGCGATCGGCAACGGCGGCGTAGCCGGGCAGTGACACGAGATCGGCTGGGGTTTCGACCGCAATGGCTTTCATCACTTGCAATCCGAATGTCTGCTTGATGTCGCGCAGCCGCGCCACGGTTTCCCTGCCGTGCAATTGCAGGATATCAGGCTGCAGCGCCTCGACGATGTTTGCGAGCGTCGCGTCGTCGGCATCGACCGTGAGCGCGACTTTTATGGCGCGGCCCTTGGCCTGCCTGCCGAGGTCCCGCGCCGTCTCAAGACCGAGATGACGGGGGGACGCCGGAAAGAACACGAATCCCACCATATCCGCGCCAGCTTGCAGCGCGACGTCGAGCGTCTCGCGCGTGGACAGGCCGCAAATTTTGACGATTAGGGACATGTTCAAGGCACGGGTTAGGGCTGCGACGGCAGGCCGGAAGGCGATGGGCCGCGTTCTACAACGTCGCGCCCTGCTTGTCTCGCCTACTGGGTCCATATCCGCCACCCTGCGGCGGGCCGGGAAGGCGCTGCGGATCGCCCCGAGAGGTCCCAGCAGCGGCGCGCAGATCGGCCAGCTGCGCCCGCGCCTGCCGCGCATCGGCCTCGTGCTGCCGCGCGGCGCGCCGCCAGTGGCGCTGCCCGAACCAGGTCGCGCATCCGCCCGCCACCACGCCAACTATCGCCACCGCGATGATGACCACAAACAGCGGCAGCGTAACTCCGGCCGATGGATCGCTGGAATTGAACGGATCGAACGACACCGTCACCAGGTGCCGGTTGGCCACGGCAAAGACGATGAAGATCAGGCCCAGCGGAATCAGTATCACAGCCGTGAGAAATTTTCGCATGACCCATCTCTCGCGTTGATGGAGATCGCGGGCACCTATTCCGCAAAGAACCGGTTTTGGACCGCAATAAGCGCGATCTGCGATGCCCGCCTACGCGCCCGCGCCGGGTGACTCGTTGTCGCGGTTCAGACGTTCGCGCATTTCCTTGCCGGTCTTGAAAAACGGGACGCTCTTCTGATCCACCGGCACGTGCGCGCCGGTGCGCGGATTGCGCCCGGCCCGGGCCGGACGATGCTTCACCGAAAATGCGCCGAAACCGCGCAGCTCGACCCGGTCGCCGCGCGCTAAAGCGGCGACGATTTCATCGAGGATCGCGTTCACAATGTTCTCGACATCCCTCTGATAGAGATGCGGGTTGTGCTCGGCGATGCGCTGAACAAGTTCGGATTTGATCATCGAGACTGGGATCCGGGAAACGTGCGGACCTCCATTTCCGTAAAATGCCTTGAACTGTCAAGACGCTAAATGAAATTGGACGGCACGAAAACCCGTGACAAAGGCCGGATTGGGGATGGTGACAATACCCGCAATGCGGGTAGACAGCTCGGAAACCGGGCTTATGCGGTTCAATTGGTCCCTGCGGGATGCCACAATGCCAGCATGCCATCGAGACCCAGGCGATCGACCGCCTGCGCAACGCCGGCCTGCTCCATTTGCCGCGCAATCGCACCCAAGCCGAGCGCATCGAGCGTAATGGAAGCCGCCGTTCGCAGAAAAGTCAGGTCGCCGAACCGTGGCGACAGCTTGAAATCGCGCACCGGCAGATCAGGCTTGACGCCTTTTTGCGCGACCAGCCACGCAACGGCGGTTTTTTCATCGCCGAGTTGATCGATCAGCTTGAGATCGACCGCCTGGCGGCCGGTAAAGACCCGTCCGTCCGCGACTTTTTCGAGCGCTGCGTCGTCCATGCCGCGCCGGTCCTTCACGAGGCCGCGAAACCACGCATAGGAATCCTTCACCAGTGAGTCGAGCGCGGCGCGCGCTTCCGGACTGGTCGGTTCAAAACCGTTGGGTGCCGCTTTCAGCGGCGAAGACTTCACTTCCTCGACCTTGACGCCAACCGTTTTCAGCAATTCGGTGAAATTCGGATACTGGAACAGCACGCCGATCGAGCCGACCAGAGAGCTTTGCTGGGCGACAATGTGATCGGCCGCGATGGCCGCGATGTAGCCACCCGATGCTGCCAGTCCTTCGACGACGATGACCAGCGGCTTCTTCGCCTTCAGGCGCACCAGCGCGTCGTAAAGCTGCTCGGAGCCGGCCGTGGTGCCGCCGGGCGAGTTGATGTGCACGACAACCGCCGCCGCGTGGGATTTTTCCAGCCGTTCCAGCGCCTCGACGCGATCATTGTCGCTGCGGATCAAGCCATCGATATGGACGCGCGCAATGGAGCCTGAGGTCGTGAACGTGCTGCGTCCGCCCGGCGTCGCAACCACGCCGAGGGTGGCTATCGCAGCGATCGCGACCAGTACGGCGACCACCCGCCAGAACGTCAGCTTGCGGCGTATCCTGCGGCGATCGACGATCACATCTGAATCAAGCGCCATCGCAAATTCTCCCGAGAGCAGTCTTTAAGGGGCTCGCACGGTCTTCGCTGCACAGCCCTAACATGGCGTTCCCCAATTACATCAATTGCGGTGCAATATGAAAAAAACAAGGCCCCTCGTCGTCCCGGACAAGCGGAGCGCGAGCCGGGACCCGGCCACCGACGCTCGGCGTATGCATCCCGGCTCGCCTTCGCCTCGCTCACTTGGCCGGGACAAAACGGCCGATAATGAAGCGGATAATAAAAAAGGCCCCGGTCGAAACCGGGGCCCGATTGATGAAGACCAGAAGGCAGAGGCTTACTTGTCGGTACGCTGCTTGAGTGCTGTGCCGAGAATGTCGCCCAGCGTCGCCCCCGAATCGGAGGAGCCGTATTGCGCGATGGCCTCCTTCTCTTCGGCGACTTCCAGCGCCTTGATCGAAACCTGCACCTTGCGGGCCTTCTTGTCGAACTGGATCACCCGCGCATCGACCTTTTCGCCGACGGCGAAACGTTCGGCGCGCTGATCGGAGCGCTCGCGCGCCAGTTCGGACCGCTTGATAAAGGTGGTGAAGTCGGTGCCGGCGATCTTAACTTCGATGCCGGATTCCTTCACCTCGAGCACTTCGCAAGTCACGACCGCGCCCTTCTTGACGTCGCCCGGCTCGGCGAACGGATCGCCTTCGAGCTGCTTGACGCCGAGCGAGATGCGCTCCTTCTCGACATCGACATCGAGCACCACGGCCTTGACCATGTCGCCCTTCTTGAAGTTGTCGATCACCTGCTCGCCCGGAAGCTTCCAGTCGAGGTCGGACAGATGCACCATGCCGTCGACATCGCCCTCGAGGCCGAGGAACAGGCCGAACTCGGTCTTGTTCTTGACCTCGCCCTCCACCGTCGATCCCACCGGGAATTTTTCGACGAACACTTCCCAGGGATTGCGCATGGTCTGCTTGAGGCCGAGCGAAATCCGGCGCTTGACCGAATCGACTTCGAGCACCTGAACTTCGACTTCCTGTGAGGTCGAAACGATCTTGCCGGGATGCATGTTCTTCTTGGTCCACGACATTTCCGAGACGTGGATCAGGCCTTCGATGCCGGGCTCCAGTTCGACGAACGCGCCGTAGTCGGTGATGTTGGTGACGCGGCCGGTGAAGCGCGCATTGAGCGGGTACTTCGCCTCGATGCCCTGCCACGGATCGTCCAGCAACTGTTTCATGCCGAGCGAGATGCGGTGGGTCTCGTGGTTGATCTTGATGATCTTGACCTTCACGGTCTGGCCGATGGTCAGCACTTCGGTCGGGTGATTGACCCGGCGCCAGGCGATATCGGTGACGTGCAACAGGCCGTCGATGCCGCCGAGATCGACGAAGGCACCGTAATCGGTGATGTTCTTGACCACGCCGTCGATCACCTGACCCTCTTCGAGGTTCTGCACCAGCTCCTGGCGCTGCTCGGCGCGGGTCTCTTCCAGAACCGTGCGGCGCGACACCACGATGTTGCCG
>DASXJV010000074.1:0-3811 GCA_036497205.1 Bradyrhizobium sp. | reverse complement strand
AATGAAGGTGACGTTGCACAGGTTCGGCAGGAACCGGCGCTTGGTCTTGATATTGGAGTGGCTCACCTTGTGGCCCACCTGCGGGCCCTTGGCCGTCAGTTCGCAGCGCCGCGACATCTCACAAAATCCTCTGCCATCCCGGGCTTTTCGTGCCCCTTGAGGGAACGAGACCGGGGTTCAAAATCATGTCCATCCTGGGAACGGCGGACGTATAGGGGCAGAGCGGCAGGGCGTCAAGGTTTTGGGCTCGGTACGGGTCCCTGAAAAAGCCGGTTTTGCGGGCGTTCCGGTGTCACAAGCCATCATATACATCATATAAACGGCGTATTCGCCGCCGACATCAGGGTTCCGCGCTCGGCGTTTTGCGCGGATTTGCTGAATAGGCGCGCAAACCATGGTTTACGCGTATTCTGTTCGCAAAACCGGTGTCCACCCCCAAATCGCGTCCGAAGGCATGCTTTTTGCGGAACACGCGTTGCTTGCCGGATATTTCAACTTAAATGACAGAGCGATCGCGCGTACAGCAGGACTGTCCCTCAGTGACCACATCTAGCATGATTTCGCCCCGGCTGGCAGAAGCGGCGCTGCGGGTTCTGGGCGGCTTGTGCGCCGGCGCATTCATGCTGCTGGCGGCTGCGGACTCCGCCTCCGCCCAGGGCAGACTGGAGGCGCGTTATGAGGCGACGCTGGCCGGCATCCCCGTCGGCAAGGGCGCGTGGACCATCGATATCCAGGACGACCAGTTTTCCGCTTCGGCCCTCGGCGGCACCGCGGGATTGTTGAAGGCGTTTTCCGGCGGCAGCGGCAGCGGCGCCGCCCAGGGCCGCGTCGTCAACGGCGCGCTGGTGGCGACGAATTATTCCGCCATCACCACGACCTCGAAAAAATCCGAAGCCATTCGCATGGTCTTGTCCGGCGGCAACATCAAGGAATACGCCATCGAGCCGGAGCCTCCGGTCGATCCGGGCCGGATTCCGGTCACCGACGCACATCGCCGCGGCGTCTTCGACCCGATGACCGGCGCGATGCTGCGGGTGCCGGGCACTGCCGATCCGCTCAGCCCCGAGGCCTGCCGCACCGGAGCTGCGATCTTCGACGGCCGCATGCGCTACGATCTCACGCTCGACTATAAGCGCATGGAAACGGTGAGGGCCGAGAAGGGCTATCATGGCCCCGTGGTGGTCTGCTCGGTCTATTTCTCGCCGGTCGCCGGCTACATCCCCGACCGCCCTGTGATCAAATATCTCGCCGCGCAGCGCAATATCGAAATCGCCTTCGCTCCGGTCGCCGGAACCCGCATCCTGGTGCCGTTCCGGATGGTGATCCCGACGCCGTTCGGCACCGCCATGCTGGAAGCCACGCAGTTCATCACCCAGGCCACGCCGCCGCGCGTCGCCAAAACGAATTGAATGATTTTCGCTCCCTCCCTTCTTCCTCCCCTCCCCCTTGCGGGAGGGGTCGGGGGTGGGGGTTTCACGGGCGCAGACTTCGCTTGTGGCTACCCCCCACCCCAACCCTAAGAGCGAGCTTCGCTCGTCTCGACCCCGCAAGGGGGGAGTGAGAAGAGTAAGGGCGCGACGCTATTGAACAGACGGATATCGCACGCGAGGCAATCGCTCAGCACGCTTTAGAGTCTTGACTCTTTTCGACTTCTGATTCGACTCGCCGGTCGTACCAACTTTAAGGATTTCGCCGTAGAACCGTCACTTGTGAGACCGCGCCAAACTTGATCTAGTGCCGCAAATGAACTGTCCACGCGAGATGTTGCGGTGAACGAAGCCGGAGAGCATACGAGTCACCGATTCGGGCGCGTTTCGTTCCGGACTCGTTCCAGAGCTTAAGCCGCGACCTCGAATGCGTCGCATAGTGAAACACTTCTAACCCTGCGCGTATTCTACCGCAGATAAGTCTACGCAATCTGCGTAAACTTGATTGCGAAGCAAAACCGGTACCGACTTTTGCGGAATACGCGCCCAACGCAGCGACGCAGAAACTCCTTAAAAACATGGTCTTTTATTCTTCAGCCCCCACGTTTGCGAACGAACGGGCTCCCGGCGCCGGAGTTACCGCGGTGCTCGGGCCGACCAATACCGGCAAGACCCATCTCGCGATCGAGCGGATGCTCGCGCATTCCTCAGGCGTGATCGGTCTGCCACTGCGTTTGCTGGCGCGCGAGGTCTACAACAAGATCGTCGATCGCGCCGGAGCCGATTCCGTGGCGCTGATCACCGGGGAAGAAAAGATAAAACCACCGAAGCCGCGGTTCTGGGTTTCCACCGTGGAAGCGATGCCCAGGGATCTCGACGTGTCGTTTCTCGCGGTCGATGAAATCCAGATCGCCGCCGATCTCGAACGCGGCCACGTCTTCACCGATCGCATCCTGCATCGGCGCGGCCGCGATGAAACGCTTTTGCTCGGCGCCGCCACCATGCGCCCGATCATCGAGCGGTTGCTGCCCGGCGCCAGCATCGTCACCCGGCCGCGGCTGTCGCAACTGGAATTCGCCGGCGACCGCAAGATCACGCGGCAGCCGCGGCGAACCGCGATCGTCGCGTTTTCGGCGGATGAGGTTTATGCGATCGCCGAACTGATCCGCCGCCAGCACGGCGGCGCGGCGGTGGTTCTGGGATCGCTGTCGCCGCGCACCCGCAACGCGCAGGTCGCGATGTTTCAAAGCGGCGATGTCGATTATCTGGTGGCGACCGATGCGGTGGGAATGGGGCTCAATCTCGACGTCGATCACGTCGCGTTCGCGTCCGACCGCAAATATGACGGCTATCAATTCCGCCGTCTCAATCCGTCCGAATTTGCGCAGATCGCGGGCCGCGCCGGGCGCGCCACCCGCGACGGCACCTTCGGCACCACGGGGCGCTGCGCGCCGTTCGAGCCCGAGCTGGTCAACGCGCTGCAGAACCACGCCTTCGACAGCGTGAAAGTCCTGCAGTGGCGCAATGCGAAGCTGGATTTTTCCTCGCTGGGCTCGCTGCAGGTCTCGCTTCTCGCAACGCCCGCGCATGAGACGCTGACCCGCGCGCCGGTCGCCGAGGACCAGCGCGTGCTCGATCACGCCGCGCGCGACGGCGAGGTGCGGGACATGGCGCATGGCGCTGACGCCGTGGAGCGGCTGTGGGAGGCCTGCCAGATACCGGACTACCGCAAGCTGTCGCCGGCCGCGCATGCCGAGCTGGTGACCACGATTTACGCATTCCTGATGCGCAACGGAAAGGTGCCGGACGGCTGGTTCGCCGCCCAGGTCGACCAGGCCGACCGCACCGACGGCGATATCGACACCCTGTCGGGCCGTATTGCCCAGATCCGGACTTGGACCTTCGTGGCCAACCGGCCGGACTGGCTGTCCGATCCCGACCACTGGCAAAACATCACCCGCGAGGTGGAAAATAAATTATCCGACGCGCTGCATGAACGCCTCACCGAGCGTTTCGTTGATCGCCGTACCAGTGTATTGATGCGCCGCCTGCGGGAGAATGTCAGCTTGAGCACCGAAATCGGCAAGATGGGCGAGGTGATCGTCGAGGGCCATGCAATCGGCCGGCTCGACGGCTTCACCTTTGCGCCGGATGCGGCGGAGGCCGGTTCCGACGCCAAGGCGTTGCAGGCCGCCGCGAGCCAGGTGCTGGCGCGCGAGATCGACGCGCGCGCCGAGAAATTGGGCGCGGCTCCCGACGATCAGTTCGTGCTGACCTCCGACGGCACCATCCGCTGGACCGGCGATGCCGTGGCCAAGCTGGTCGCGGCTGACGACAGCCTGCACCCGCGGCTGCGCATCATCGCCGACGAGCGGCTGACCGGT
>DASXJV010000073.1:0-6395 GCA_036497205.1 Bradyrhizobium sp. | reverse complement strand
AGATGCTGGTCTCCTTGACCGATACGTCCAATCCAGCAAAATGGTCCATGCTGCGCTTCTCCTTCTGATGCTTGGGGCCGTCATAACAACGGACCTCGTTTCACCATCAGCCTGAAGCGCAGCACCCAAATATCTTCAGCTATCCACAAGCTAGGCCGGCCGATTACCCCATCTTGTGGTAGGGCGACGTATTGTCCTTGCCGACATATATCCGCAGTTGGGCCCTGGAGCGGCCTCAAGCGGACATCACCTTTGGACCGCTTGTGATCTGGAGCGGGGCATTCGCGCATCGTGCGTCGCGCTGACGCTATCAACCCGCCGCACGATCCTTTCGATCGCGGCTGCATTCGGCGTCTTTGCGATTCCGAATCTCATCGACATCGGAAGATGCGTGGAGGCGAGGGGGGCGGCTTTCGCAAGTTGTCTGCGGCGATGGCGCGGGGATGCTTTGATCGCTTCCTGCCGCCGCGATCGGAATAGCCCGGAATTCGACGCCGTGCAGCGTCACGGTCGGCCACATCCCACGAAAATCGTCGTGAAATGCAGCCATCCGCCGCATCAGCTCATATTTGGAGATATCGGCGGGGATGTCGCACATCGATCCATACATCTTCTTTGTGCTTTTCCGTTCCCCCCACTTGATCGGCAAAGTCCTCAGCGGCTCAGTCTGCATCGCCAGCTTCCGCGCGAGACGCCAGAACAAGTAAGACATACGTACATATGCCATTTGCTCGAGCGCGCGGATCGAGACGCCGTGCGGCACGATGAACATCTCGGTGTCGATGATGGGGCCCGCGTCGACACGGTCGATCATCAGATGCGCCGTCGCGCCGAACGCTCTCGCCGCATCGTAGAGGGCGAAATGGGCCGGGGCCCATCCCGGATAAGCAGGAGGACCGGGATGGAAATTGTAAGCGCCGTGACCGAGCCGATCCAGAACGTCCGGAGGCACGATCGTCCCCGAGGCAAAAGCGATCAGCCTGCCGTCACGCAAGGCGGAATCTGCGATCGTGGCGAAATCCTCCACGCCGCCGACGGGCACGAACGACAAGTTCGGATTATGGGCTCTTAGAAGAGCCGCAAGGGCGAACTGCTGCTGTGCTCCCGGAGCGAGGATGAAGATGTTTCGAAGCATATGACGTCGCTCGGTCTTGACGAATTCGCGAGGGGTCGATCGGCACGCCTAGGCTTGGACCTCAGATCACGGAAGAGGGAGTCCGGAACACGATGAGTCGGATCGACAATGATGATTGACGCATCCTCTTGGCGCGCGGCTGCCAATACAGAAGTCAGGTCGTTTTGCCACGGGCAAAGCGACACCTCGAGTTGCTTGAACCCAGCCGAGTCGGCGTCAAAGGCCTTGGCAATGTCCTCGACGATGGCCGCCACGTGACCTGTGTCGACCGATCCCACGTTTCGCAGGAGAACCGCGGCGGTGCCACGACCGTTCGCTGGCGATGACATCACCAACTGCGCTTCGGGGCTGCCGGTACGAGCCGAGCGCCGTGCCGCGCGCAATGCCGGGGGGAAGTCCGGGTCAGGGCTGAGTTCGTCGGTATCTTGCGGCAGATTGTGGGCGATGACGGGCTCACGCCGCTGCGGATCGCCGCTCGGTGAATGATAGCTGCGCGGAAGCCAAAGCGTGCTGAGCGGCGCCTGCGATGCGACCAGGCTCCAAGCCTGGTCCAGAAGGTAGCCTTCCCATACGTCCGGATACAGATCCGCGAACCCCAGCCAAGTCCGCAGGACGGTTTCGGCCGCGGGCGAACGTCCGAAGTACAGGGTGCGCGTTGCGATCTCCCATCCGCGCCACTTGTGCAGCCCGATGTCGCAGTCCGTGGTGTCGAACAAGGAGGCCCGCCGCATCAACACCGAGTCGGGATCGAGCCACAGTATCGGTTGGCTGCTCAGTTCCCACGTGTCCAGGATGAACTTGATCTTATGACGCCCCGTGGTGCGCTCCGCCAGCGTGCCGTCAATCCGCTCTATAACGTGATCGACACCGAAGGTGCGGAGAGACTCGGTCAATCGGGCGATGTGGCTCGCATCGGCATCCGCCGGATGACAGGAGACGACGAGGGGGCGCGTGGCTCGTGGACCGCCGAAAGCGAAGCCGGCCCTGTTGCTGCCGCCCCACCAAAGTTGGTGAGGCCCGTCGGCGCCCGACGGCGCGATCATGCCATAATCGTTGAGCCGAGACTTCAGGGCATCGAAGGCGGGGTTTTCGCCGAACGGGATGACGACAACCGAGCGCGACTCCAGCAACCGGCGCAACGCCTCGATTTGAGGTCCGTTGGGCGGCCGTGTGACAATGACCAATCTGGACCGGATATCGAGTTCCCCGCGACTGTCCCACACAAAGGGCTGCCCGCATTGATCAACGAGTCTACGGATGTGGGCCTGCTGGCGTTTGCCGAGTTGGAGATCGTTCAACGGACTCATGGTAAGGAAGCGCTCGCATGCTGGCGCGGAGGTGCGACCTGGCTTCGGTTGAAGCGTCCACGCCCCCGCATGCACGTTGTACGTTCGGGCACGGAAAATCAGGCGGGAGACGGATCGGCCTTCACGGCATGGCCGGGGCCACGGCGGGCGCGGCCTCGAGCATCACGGGGAGTTCCTCTAGAGCGCTGGCGAAGACGCTATCTGTAACCAGTGGCCTCATCCCGATGCTGAAAATAGCGACCGGCTTCTCAAGGGGGGCGAGATCAATGATCAGGCAGCCATCGGCGCTGGTGGCGCGGAAATGACGCCCGGAACGCTCCAGCCCAGCAGATCGCAATCGGTTTTCTGGCCATTCGATCGGCGTTCGGCTGGCCGAGGCGTCTTGAACGTTTTTCCCGGCCTGGACGAATACGCCGTCGAGCGATCCTTCAGTCGCCAGCTTTGCGATCGGCACGACGATCATCCGGATCCGCATCTGTGCTGAGACGGCGATCCTGATCCGCAGTTCGGCGAAGCCATTGCGATAGACTGGCAGCTTTTGCAGGCTGGCGCTGCCATCGGCGGTGAACAGGCCAATTTCGATCTGATCGGCCTTCACGTCGCCGAAAACGCTCGGCGGCAGCCTGTTCGCCCCAAACAATAAATAGAGATAGGCGTGGGCCGGAGACAGACCGGAAAAGCAGCCCGCAAGCCACATGGGCGGCGGCGGCGTCGTGCAAGTCACCGGGAATCCGTCGACGACCTGGAGACGCTCGATCATCGCCGCATCCAACATTGGCGCGAGTGTGACCGTGCCGAGATTGACGTCATGTTGAAATGTTCCGAGCAAACGGCGCTCGTCATCGCTTGGGAGGAGCAGCAGGCGTCCGAGGATCGCGGCTGTCCAGCCTGCTGCGGTGTCGAGATCGGAGAACGGGCTCACATTAAATTCGGCCATACAGTCACGAAGGCCCTTCGCGAAGATAAGCGCGCCGGCTTGAGCGTCGCCGATCGCGGCCATCTGTTGCGGCGGACGCGGGTCCAGTTCCCGCCGCACTGCGCCGTTTTCGTAGGATTTGACCGAACCGGCCGGTGCGCAGCAGAGCTGCTCGAACGGCGCAATATTCCACAGCAGCATTCGCTTGATGTGCGGCGTCACTACGAGGTCGGAAATAAAGCCGACGGCGCTGTCGCCATCGGGGATGTCGTCGAGCATGTCGTCCCGCGTCAGAAGGTAGACCCCATGCAGACGTGTCGTGATCCCTTCGTAATCGAAGATGCGCCGCAGAGCCTTCTGTATGCGGCCGGAGTAGCCAAGATCGACCAGGACAAGATCGGTGCACCGGTCGAAATCCGGGACCGACGAGCGAAGATGGGCCAAAATGTCCTGACGCATGCCGGCCGCCAGCGCGCCCAAATCATTCTGGTCGATCAGCGCTGGCAGAGCCTTCGCCAGCTCCTTGCCGGTCGCAATACCGTTCGGAAATCGAGCCAGGAATTTTGCGACGGCGGGTATGTCGAGCTTGAGTATGTCGGCGAACGTCTTTGCATCGATCTTCGGCACGTTTTCGATCAGATCGACGATTGGATCAATCGTACGCGATGAGCCGACAGCACTCACGCGGCGGTTGATTTCAATATAGCTTGCCGTGTTGCCTCTCGCTTCGCACCAGTTCCGATGGGGCAGAAAGCCGTCACGTCCGAGAAAGGCAACGGCAATCGTTCTGCCGCGGTTACGCAGGCCTTCGACCCGCCCCTCGATAAATGTATCGAAAGCACACATCACGGGGCCTAGCGCGCTCATACCCAGATGGGAGGCCGTGGAAGGTTTGGGGGACTGCGCGGCAACGATCCGGCGCAGCGTGCGGAAACCTTGGTCGAGCGGCGTGGCGAGGCGTGGGCTCAGAAGGCCGGCCACCGAGGATTCCCGGTTCAACTGATCGGCGAAAGGGACCGTCGCCTGAGGATAGAAGTGGGGCAGGATGCCGTGCTTGCGAGCGCTCTTGACGTCGGCTTGGTCATTGTCGCCGACGTGCATCGCCTTGGCGGGTGCAATGGCTTGCTCATCGAGATAGTGACGGAAGAGCTTGTCGCCCTTGCCGGTGCCGTAATCGCACGAGGCATAGAGAAAGTCCCAGGCAATATCGGGCTGACAAGACCGCAGCAGCAGCGCCAATCGCTCCGAACCCCAATAGGTGTCGGAGATAAAGCCCGTGCGCCGCCCGCTCGCCCGCATCTGCCGGTAGAGGCGCAAGATCTCGATGTTCGTTCGGCAGAGATCGATCTCCGCCGCAAATTCCGCTTGCACCAGAACGGGTAAGGCCGAGCCGTCCAATCCGAAGAGCCGAAATGGAAAGCGCGCGTAGATTTCCTCGATCGTGACCTCGCTGATGCTTAGGCGATCAAATTTGATCTTGCGGGCGCGGCCTTCGGCGTCGATGCGATGCTGGGCATAACTCGCGGCGGCTTCAGCATGTGTCCCGCTGACCGGGGAGAGCTGGAATGCGCGTTCAAAAACCCCGTCAGGTGTCGTGCAACGCCGCACCAGGAATGTGTCGAACACATCGAACGAGCACGTGCTGGCCTGTGCGTGCGCCGTCGCATTCAACTTCGCCAAATCGACTTGTTTCATTTGCCGGCCTTGCTGACAATTCGACCTCTTAAACGGTGAGCGTCGAAGAATCAGGCGGCGCGCGGGCTCTTACCTGAGCCCGTGGACGCATTGACTGCTTGCCGGCGCGCAGCAGCCATCCGACTCGCACTTAAGTTATTTTGGAGAGCAAAAAGATTGCACTTTATTAACTATTGCACGTAGCGAATTCGGGCTATTTTTTTGAGTCGCGGAATCCATTGGATTCGGAAGCCTGGAAATGCCCGTTCGGGCGAAGTGAACTGGCCCCCAGGATCGTTTTGTTTCCGCTGCGTGGTCGTGCGTCTGAGTTGTCTAACCTGTTCTGTTGCGATTGCGCTGTGTCCCGTCGCGTTGTGATCCGAAAAACTAGCGCTCAACTCAAATGGTCTTGCCGTTTGGCTGATCCAAGCGGCTGACTATTCAGTCTCGACTCACGCGAACGCCACGAATACTCGCCAAGTCTCTCTTCGCTCATAAGGCAAAAACTGCCCATCCCTCGGCAAAATATTCCTCATTAAGTCATTGAAAAATAACAAAAAAGTTCGCCCGGTTTCGCTCGCCGTCCCGTTGAAGGTGCGGAAGCCGTGCGGCGTGGATTTCACCGTCATGGCGCGGCGGGAGGTTTTCAATGGCCTATGCGCTTGACGTTTGGGCACCCATAGACATCGAGGCGGCACTGCCGCGGTCCGAGGGCGCGGACTCGCGTTCCACAAAGCCGGTCGCCCGTGCCGAACTGCCGGCGGACGTGCAGGTCGTCCGAGACGAGGACTGCGATCTCCTCGACCGGCTCGCCGCCAATGACGAGGCGGCGTTCCGCTGTCTGGTGGAGCGGCATATCGACCGGGCCTTTGCCATCGCGCTCCGCATTCTTGGAAGTCGCGCCGACGCCGAGGATGTGGTCCAGGACACGTTCCTGAAGATTTGGACGCGCCGGGGAGAATGGCAGCAGGGTCGCGCCAAGTTCTCGACCTGGCTTTATCGCGTTGTGACCAATCGCTGCATCGATCTGCGCCGGCGGCCGCGGACGGAAGATGTCGACGCCGTTCCCGAGCCAGCGGATTCGCAGCCGGACGCGGTCAGCGCCATGCAGCGCAGTGAAGTGATCAACATGCTGGAGGATGCGATGAACCTGCTGCCTGAGCAGCAGCGCATCGCCGTGATTCTGTCTTACCATGAGGACATGAGCAACGCTGAAATCGCCGAGGTGATGGAGACGACCATCGCGGCGGTCGAGTCGCTTCTCAAGCGCGGCCGGCAGCAGCTCAAGAAGATTCTTCGGCGCAACGAAGGCGACATCCGCCACTCGTTTACCGACGAATAACCATAGAAGTCAGAGGCCGCA
>DASXJV010000072.1:0-2174 GCA_036497205.1 Bradyrhizobium sp. | reverse complement strand
CCTACCCTCGAACAGCGAGCCCAACGAACGCGCTGATCCACCACGCAGCGGCTTCGCGCTGCTCCTGATCATTGGCGTCATCGACAGTGCGACGCGGATGGGCTTTCTCACGTTCCTGCCGTTTCTATTGCGCGCAAAAGGAGCCGGGCTTCCGGAAATTGGCGTCGCGCTGACACTCATCTTTGCCGGGGGTGCCGCCGGCAAGCTCGTTTGCGGCTTTCTCGGGGCGCGGCTCGGAGTCTTGACGACCGTGATTATCACCGAAGGGGCCACAGCGGCGGGCATCCTTGCGCTTCTTCCGGTGCCGCTCGGTGTCGCTTTGGTGCTGTTGCCGATCATCGGCGTGGCACTCAACGGCACGTCATCGGTGCTCTATGGCACCGTGCCGGAACTCGTGTCCCCCGAGCGTCGGGAGAGTGCCTTTGGCGTCTTCTACACCGGTACAATCGGCGCCGGGGCTTTGGCGCCTGCTCTATACGGTCTGCTCAGCGACGCGATCGGCCTTACCCCAGCGATGCTACTCCTCGCGCTGGTTGTCTTGCTGACGCTGCCCCTGGCATGGCAACTGACTTGTGTGCTCCGTGCAGTTGCCAGTCCCGAACCGCAAACAGTGCGATGAGCGCCACCCAGCCGGCGGCGGCCAGCGTCAGCATTCGCGCCTGCGAGGCGGGTGACGTTGCGGCAATCACCAAAATCTACGCGCATCACGTCCTCCATGGGCTCGCGTCCTTCGAGACCGAGCCGCCGAGCGAGAATGACATGCGGCAGCGGCGCTTCGATATTGTCAGCCGGGGCTTTCCCTATCTCGTCGCCGAATGCGCCGGAGAGGTCGTCGGCTACGCCTATGTGTCGCCCTACCGCCTGCGGCCGGCTTACTGCCATACCGCTGAAAACTCGGTCTACCTACACCCATCATGGGCTGGTCGAGGGATTGGTCGGCAGCTGATGTCGGCACTGCTCGCCATATGCGAAGCCAAAGGACTGCGGCAAATCGTGGCCGTCATCGGCGACAGCGCGAATTACGCGTCGATCGGTCTCCATAAGAGCCTCGGCTTTCGCGAGGTTGACGTTCTCCGTTCTGTCGGGTTCAAATTCGGCCGCTGGGTCGACAGCGTCCTGATGCAGCGCGAACTCGGCGCTAGCGACAGCACACCGCCATGACCAGCCGCAAGTGATGGCCGGTCGCGTCGCCGTCGTCGCCGTGCTGGGGATCACTCAGACCATCTCCTGGGCGTCGAGCTACTATATGCCGGCGATACTTGGCGCGCCGATTGCCACCGCTCTGCACCTGCCGACCAGCATGTTCTTTGGCCTGTTTTCGGCGGCGCTGCTTCTGTCCGCCGTCATCGGCCCATCAGTCGGGCGCTTAATCGACCGCCACGGCGGGCGTGTTCTTCTCGCCTGCTCGAACCTGGTCATTGCGACCGGATTGGTGATCCTCGCTTCGGCGCACGGCATCATAGGGCTCGTCATTGCCTGGACGGTGCTCGGAGTCGGCATCGGCATGGGTCTTTATGATCCGGCGTTTGCTGCCTTGACCTGGCTGTACGGCCGCGAGGCACGCAGTTCCATCACTGGGATCACCCTGATCGCCGGCTTCGCCAGCACGATCGGCTGGCCAATGAGCGCCGTGTTCCTGCACGAATTCGGTTGGCGCGCGGCATGCCTGATCTGGGCGGCACTGAACATTCTGCTCGCCGCCCCGGCAAACTGGCTCTCCATCCCGCGCCATGGCACCTCCGCCGCGCAGGCGCGGGCCGCGACCGAATTGCCGGAGGCGGAGCCTCCGCGCACCGCCATGCCAATCCTGGCTTTCTTCTTCGCCGCCACCTGGTTCGTGCAGGGAGCGATGGCGGCGCATCTGCCGAGCTTGCTGCAGGCGGCCGGTGCATCCTCGAATGCGGCAGTTGCTACTGCGGCGCTGGTCGGTCCGGCTCAAGTCTGTGCCCGCCTGGTCGAATTCGGGCTGTTCCGCTCCTTCCACCCGATCTTCTCGGCCCGGATCGCTTCGGTGCTGCATCCGATCGGCGCCACGTTCATTGCGTTGTTCGGGGTTCCCGGCATTCTCGCGTTCGCGCTGTTGCACGGCGCCGGCAACGGCATGATCACGATCGTTAAGGGCAGCTTGCCGTTGGCGTTGTTTGGGCCGCGAGGCTACGGCCGGCGCAGCGGTT
>DASXJV010000071.1:0-9390 GCA_036497205.1 Bradyrhizobium sp. | reverse complement strand
GGAGTTGTGCGGCGGTAATGAACAATCCCGACCAAGAAACGGTCCTGCGCGCCATCGAGGACGCCAGGCGCATCCTTGCAGAATACCTTCAGTCAGGACAGCGCGATGCGACGCGAACCGTGGAACGTCTGCTGGCGGTACTCGACAAGAACGACGTCGTGCATGCACTTGACCGAGTGAATCGGCGCAGGGTGCTGCGATTGGTCGATTAGCTCGAAAGGCCGCTTTCCCTGGTCTCGGACCAATCGATGGTTTCGAAGATCATTCCGCGCCTGAGCATTTCGGCTTCGAGATCGGCCGCGTGTTGCTTCCATTCCGGGGTCTCCCGAACACGGAATCTGGGTTCCTCGCCGAGGCCGCTGAGCGCATCGTCAGACGCGAGCGCACCACGGATACCCTCGTACATCATGGTGAGGCTCTCGTTCGTAAACGCCGGATAATTCATCGGGCCCCGCCCCACGAAAAGGCCGCCGGGTTTAATATTTCCGACGGCTTGCCCGATGCGCTCACAGTGCCCACCAGAAATTTACTGGCCTGAAAATCGCCCGCCTTGAGGACAAGGCGGGCCAAGTCGCGAGAGGCCGGTATGTCGGACAGCGCTAAGGGCCCGTCAGACGCCGGCCGTCTCGTACCGAGCTGTTGGTTGAGGCGCCTCGGTCTTTTCTTCGATTGGGCTTGCAGGCAATTGCAGCACCGTAGCCCTTTGCCCGACAGTGAGATCGGTTACAAGAACAATTGCCCCGTTTGAGAATTCCAGCGCGTCATGATGGCGGGCTGGGTGGTTGAGGGCTATCTGGCGAAACCGCGCTAGCCGATCGCCGATGTTCTTGCGAAACATCACGCCATCCGTTTGAACGTCGTTCTCGAATGCGATCTCGGTCCCGGGACGAAGGCAGACCGCGACCTGCAGATTGTCAGGACTCGCAAAGCCGCGAGTCGTCGTAGATTGGAATCTGGTCGAAACCAACGTTTCCGCGACCTCAGCGGGACGCGTTGCGACCGCATGTAAGCTGTAATCGCACATGGAGCGCTCCTATAAATCGCCACCCAGCCAACCATGAACCCTCGCAGACCTATTTGGTTGCGATCCGGCCGAAAAAACCCTCCGGCGTGAACCGGCGGGCTGGCGCGGCTGTGAGATTCGAAAATGAGATCTGACGGGCACGGCCCCTCTCTCTCCCGCGTCTATAGCGCCAGGATGGGCCGATATAATTTCGCCCATATAATTTCATCGCGTGGAGATGGTTTTGACGCGGATCAAACCGGGGGCGGGTTGGCGACCGGCCCCGGAGCTCGCGTCATCGACGGTATCGGGTGCAGCAGCCTAGGCGCCGGCAGCCGGCAGGCTGGCGGCCGCGATGGCGACGACCAGGGCAATACGGCGTCCGATCCGAGACGGCGCGGAGCGCAGCAATGAACTGAATTTTCGCATATCGCAAGATCCTTCCGCGCCAGCCGAAACCATCGTTCCGCGAAGAAAAGCGCACAATAAAAGGATGGTCCCGCCCGAGAGGCGTGTCGAGGGCGCGGCGAAAATAGCAACGCGCCTGTCGTCCGAGCCGCAAATAGCAGTGGTTTTGTTGCCGCGGCCGGTCCGGCAACGGTCGAAATCTTCTCTCCGGAATTCCGCGTGGTGCTCGATGCCGGTCCGAACCTCTACGTCGGTGCAAACCCGAAAGCCCGCTCGAAGCGCTTGGCGTAGCGGGGCCACACCTCGGGGTTGATAATGCGCGGCGGCCGCTTGCCGTCAAGCGCGTCGAGAATTTGCTCGGCGGCTATCCTGCCCATGTTCGCCCGCGCTTCCCTGGTCACTCCCGCCGTATGTGGGCTCGCAAGCACATTGTCGAACTGTAGCAGCGGATGGTCCGGCGGTGGCGGTTCTTTGGACCAGACATCCAGGCCGGCGCCGGCGATCAATTTGTTGCGCAGCGCCCCGACCAGCGCAGCCTCATCGTGGATAAAGCCTCGGGCCGTCGTGATGAAATACGCATGCGGCTGCATCAGCGCGAATTCGCGCGCGCCGATCATGCCACGGCTTTCCTTCGTCAGCGGACAACTGATCGACACGTAGTCCGAGCGCCGCAGCAGTTCATCCAATTCGACCCTTTCAGCATTGCGTGCCGCAATTTCGGCCTGCGAAAGATAGGGGTCGTAAGCCACCACCTTCATGCCGAGCAGGCCCTTGCAAAGCGCGGCGATGCGGCGGCCGACATTACCGAGTCCGACGATGCCGATGGTCTTGCCCTGCGCCTCGGTTCCCATCAAGGCGTTGCGGTTCACATTCGCCTCGCGCCGCAGCGCGCGGTCGGCTTCGAGGATCCGTTTCGACAAGGTGAGCAGCATTCCCAACGCGTGTTCGGCCACGGAGTGGGCATTGCCGCCCGACTGATTGACGACAAGCACGCCCGCTTCCGTGCAGGCTTCGACATCTACAGGGTCGTAACCCGCGCCGTTGCTCGATACGATCAGCAGGTTCGGCGCCCGCCGCAGCAAGTCCTGATCGACGTGGAAATGCTTCGCAAGTTCATCGCGAGCCGCGCCAATTTGATAGGCGTGCGCAGCCCCCAGGATCGGCGCTGAGATCCCCTCGGCGCTTTCGTTCTCGAGCCGGTCCAGGCGCACATCGGGCCGCGCCCGCAGGATGTCGGCATAGATCTCATGCGCCAGATACTTGACGTAAAACACTCGCTTATTATTGACAGACATTGTTGACCGACTTTCAGTTCGGGAATCCATAAAGCTTTGCGGGATTGGTCACGAGGATGCGCTGCCGTGTCGCCGGGTCCGGCGGCCACAAATGCGTATCGCAGGCGTTCGGCGGCGGCGGCGCTTTCGGCCGGCTGACGTGGCGTGGCGGCAGACAGGCCGGAATCATCAGCGTATCCAGCGCATCATTCGGCCTTCATGCCGGCGGCCTCCATGATCGGCCCCCATTTCTTGTAATCGGCACGAATCCTGGCATCGAATTGCGGCGGCGAGCTGCCGATCGGCGATGCGCCAAGTTTGGTCAGGCGTTCCTTGACGGCCTCAGTGTTCAAAGCCGCAACGAAATCATGCGAGAGTTTTTCAACCAGGTCGCGAGGCATGCCCGCCGGGCCGAGCAGACCCCACCACACCTCGGTGTCGTAGCCCGGTACGGTCTCGGCGATGCTGGGCACCTTGGGCAGAAACGGCGCTCGCGAAGCGGTCGTGACAGCGAGCGCCCGGAGAGTGCCGGCCTCAAGCTGCCCCACCGACTCCGGACCGTTGTTGAACGACATCGGAATTTGCCCGCCCAGCAGATCGTTGATCGCGAGCGCACCGCCCTTGTAGGGAATGGCATTGATATCGATCCTGGCGAGGTTTTTCAGAAGCTCGCCGGCAAGATGCGTCGACGTTCCAGTCCCCGCGTGACCGAAGGACAGGCTTCCCGGTTTCGACTGCGCCTGCGCAATTAAATCAGCGAGTGTCTTGAACGCAGAATCGGCGCGCACCAGCAAAATATTCGGAGACGAGGCCAGCAGCGAAATCGGCGTGAAGTCCTTGAAGGTGTCGTAGGGAATTTTAGGGTACAGAAACGGATTGGTGGCGTGACCGCTCGCGACAACAATGAGGGTGTATCCGTCGGGCGGCGATGTCGCGAGTGCCTGCGACGCGACCACGCCGCCCGCACCGGGCCGGTTTTCAACGACGACTGTTTGGCCCCACTGTCGAGAGACCACATCGCCCAGCGTGCGGGCGAGGATGTCCACTCCGCCACCGGCTGCATACGGCACGAAAATATGCACAGGTTTGGACGGAAATGGCGACTGAGCGGACGCTCCGCCGAGTGCGGTAAACATAGCCACTGCTGTGGCAGCTATCCCGAACCACCTGCCCATGGCATCTCTCCCGATATCATTGTTACGTCTCTTATCGCACGCCAGCATACCGATGGCATCGCCGTGAGGCGCAGATCACGGTCATTGCCGGGGCATGTTGACAATCCCGCGGATCGCGTCAAGTTTCGGCGCCTCGACAGGACGGCCGCGATCACGTTGCAAACAAAGACCGTCGCGAAGTAAGGGAGAATTCGATGGCGGCTGCCGAGGGACAAACCTCGCCCAAGGCTTTGGATGAGAAGGCATCTCATGAGAAGGCATCTCATGAGAAGGCTTGGCACGAGGTGGTGCTGCAAACGCTCAAGCGCAACGATATCAGGCTCGTGCCATACGTTCCCGACCGCGTGCTGACGACACTGATCAAGAATATCCACGCCGATCCGTTCTTCACCACCTTCCCGACCGCGCGCGAGGAAGAAGCGGTCGGCATCGTCTCCGGTGCGTGGATGGGCGGCATGCGCGGCGCCGTGCTGATGCAGACCTCTGGCTTCGCCACGCTGGCAAATGTTCTGGCGTCGCTGGCGATACCCTATCAAATTCCACTGATCATGTTCGTGTCTGAACGTGGCACCCTCGGTGAATTCAATTATGGGCAGTCGCTGGTTTGCCGCACCATGCGGCCGGTGCTCGACTCGCTGGCGATGGAACATCACACCGCAACCCGGCTCGATGAATTCGAGTTCATTGTCGATCGATCGATCAAGCAGGCCATCACGACGCAGGCGCCGGTGGCGCTGATCCTGTCGCCGCTTTTGACCGGCGGCAAAGTATTCTAGAAAGGAGCGGTAGCATGAGCACGGAAACAAACAGCCCTGCCCGCAACACCAAGGTGATGAATCGGTTCGATCTGACCTCGCGGCTGCTCGCGAAGCTGAAGAACGAGGAAGCCGTGATCGGCGGAATCGGCAATACAAATTTCGATCTGTGGGCGGCCGGCCATCGCCCGCAGAATTTCTACATGCTGGGCAGCATGGGCCTCACCTTCCCGATTGCACTCGGCGTCGCGCTGGCTCAGCCCAAGCGTCGCATTTTCGCGCTTGAGGGAGATGGCTCCCTATTGATGCAAATGGGCTGCCTGTCGACCATCGCCACGCTGGCGCCGAAAAACCTCTGCATGATCGTGATGGACAACGGCATTTACCAGATCACCGGCGCACAACCGACCCCCGCCGCCGCGGTTTCGGATATCGTTGCTATCGCAACCGGCTGCGGCCTCACCAATTGCGCCTGGGCAGCCGACGAAGAGGATTTTGAGCGTCTTGTCGAGCAGTCCTTGTCAGCCTCCGGACCGACGCTGATTGGGGTGCGCATCGACGACAAGCCGGGGGTCGGGACAACCCGCCGGGATCCCGTGCAGATCAGGGAGCGCTTTATGCTCGGGCTCGGCGTGCGGCAAGCGTTATGAGTTCCACCGGGCCTAAACTACCAGAGCGCAAGTTGGCGTCAGGGGTATCCGATCGATGAATCGTGGTATCTCGTTCCAATGACAACCATGCTCAGAATATTCGCCTGGCTCTTGGCCGCCGCCGTCACGTTCGCAACTCTGGGGCCGCCGCGCTTCCGGCCGTATTCCAACCTCGGTCAGGATGGCGAGCATGCGCTCGCATTCGTCCTGATTGGCCTGACATTTGGTCTGGCCTACACGCGGAATCGGGTGCTCACCTCGGCGATCTCTGTGGTGATGATCGGCGTCATCGAGATCCTGCAATTATGGGCTCCGGGAAGGCATGCGAGGTTTGAAGACTTCGCGGTCGACGCGCTCGCGGCCTGTGTCGGCCTCACCGTCGCTGCCGCGCTGGATTGGGCAATTCAGCGATCGCGGCGAGCCAACGCCGACGCCTCCTGACATAGAAAATCCTCGCGGGAAAGTATCCCGCGAGGATAGGTGCATGAGCGTCTTGTGCGTTTAGTTGATGATCCTGTTAATCGATGATCCTGATGATCTTGCGCGTGCGGGGCTCAACGATCACCCGGCGGTCGTTGACGACCGCGTAGCGATATTCGGTGTAATTGGGGACAGGCCGCAGTTCGACACTCGGCGGCAGTGGCTCACCCACAACGACCCGCTCTCGCACGGCCACGGACGGCACGCGCTCACCCTGGATCGATGTGATCACGGCGTTCGGGATTTCCAAGCCGGCGCCGACAGCCGCGCCCACGGTGCCTCCAACGACCTCGCCGACCGGACCGGCGATTTCGCCGCCTGTCCTGGCGCCGCTCGCCGCACCCGTCGCGGTGGTGGATTGAGCATAGGCGACGCCGGACGCGAATAGCGACGTGGCGATCAACGAAACGGCAAAACGGTTCTTCATCACATCCTCCGACGAAATGGCTGACACTCGTCAACAAACGGACAGGAGAGACGTTCCGACTTGAGACAGTTCCGTTTTTCCGCTCTTTTCGCTTGCCGCCAGCAAAGTTCCAGGGACCGGAACAACGCCACGTGAAAACTGGAACGGCGCACCATAAAAAATGCCGCCCGGAAAACCGGACGGCATTTTAGGCACTTTGTTTTATTTCAGAATTTTACAGCAGGCCCGCGCCACGCGCCCATTTGTACTTGGCGCCGAGCACGGCGACCGGGATTTCGGTTGAATAGGCGTAAGCGACGATGCCGTTCTGGTAGAGATAGTCGGCGGCTTCCTCGACCTCGATATCGCCTGCCAGCGATGCCACGATCGGCTTCTCGATGCCCTTGGCCTTCATTTCGTTCTTCACTTCCACCATGTTCTTCGCGAACACCATCGGCGGCGTCACGATGGTGTGCCAGTAACCGAGGATCAGCGCGTGGATGCGCGGGTCTTCGAGCCCGAGCTTCACGGTGTTGACGTAGGTGATCGGCGGCTCGCCGCCGGTTATATCGACGGGATTGCCTGCCGCTCCAAACGGCGGGATGAATTTGCGGAACGCCGCATCAAGATCCGGCGGGATCGTCATCAGTGAAAGCTTGTTGTCGATACAGGCATCGGACAACAGCACGCCGGAACCGCCCGCCCCCGTGATAATGACGACGTTCTCGCCCTTCGGTGTCGGCAGCACCGGAACGCCGCGGGCGAATTCCAGCATGTCGCGCAGCGAACGGGCGCGGATCACGCCCGACTGATTGAACACGTCCTCGTAGATTTTGTCGTTACCCGCCAGCGCGCCGGTGTGCGAACTCGCGGCCTTGGCGCCGGCCGATGTACGACCTGCCTTCAGCACCACGATCGGCTTTTTCTTCGACACGCGTTTGGCGACTTCTGCGAATGCGCGGCCGTCCTTTAAGTCTTCGCAATGCTGCGCGATGATCTGGGTGTTGTCGTCCTGTTCGAAGAATGTCAGCAGATCGTCCTCGTCGATATCGGACTTGTTGCCAAGACCGACGATCGCGGAGACGCCCATCTTGGCGGAGCGAGAGAAGCCGATGATCGCCATGCCGATGCCACCGGATTGCGACGACAGCGCCGCCGAGCCCTTGACGTCGTAGGCGGTGCAGAACGTCGCGCACAGGTTGGCGGGGGTATAATAGAAGCCGTAAATGTTCGGCCCCATCAGGCGAATGCCGTATTTCTGTCCGATCGCCTGAATTTCCTCCTGGCCCTTCATGTTGCCGGTTTCGGCATAGCCAGAGGGAATCAGGATCGCGCCGACAACTTTTTTCTCGCCGCATTCGGTCAGAGCCGCAGCCACAAAGTTTGCGGGAATCGCGAACACGGCGATATCGACCTCGCCGGGCACATCCTTGACCGACTTGTAGACCTTCTTGCCCATGATCTCATCGGCCTTCGGATGGATCGGGTAGATCTCGCCCTTGTAGCCGCCGTTGATGAGATTTTTCATCACCGAGTTGCCGATCTTGCCGTTCTCGGCGGACGCACCGATCACCGCAACCGACTTCGGCTTCATGATCCGGTTCATCTGGCGCACGATGTCGTCATGGTTGGGGCGCGGACGCGGCGGCTTCGGCGCGAAGTCGACGACGATGCGCACATCGGCGGCGATCGCGCCATCCTTGGTCGCGAACACCGGGTTGAGATCCATCTCGGCGATTTCAGGAAAATCGGTGATGAGGCGCGAGACATTGACGATAATATCGGCGATCGCATCGCGATTGGCCGGATCGCTGCCGCGCACGCCCTTGAGCATCTCATGGGCCTGGATGCCGTCCAGCATCGAGAGCGCGTCTTGCTTGGTTGCCGGTGCGAGCCGGAACGTGATGTCTTTGAGAACCTCGACCAGCACGCCGCCAAGGCCGAAGGCCACGAGTTTGCCGAACGATCCGTCGGTGACGGCGCCGACGATGACTTCCTGTCCGCCGAGCAGCATCTGCTGAACCTGAATGCCTTCGATCTTGGCATCGGATTTATATTTTTTGGCATTCGCCAGAATGGTCGCGTAATTTTTTTCGACGTCGGCGGCGCTCTTCACTCCCACCATCACGCCGCCGGCCTCGGTCTTGTGAAGAATATCCGGCGAGACAATCTTCATAACGACCGGAAAGCCCATGTCGGTCGCGATCTTCGACGCTTCCGCTGCGGATTTGGCCACCCCCTCTTTCGGAACCGGGATGCCGTAGGCATCGCACACCAGTTTGCCTTCCGGCGCCGTCAGACTTGTACGTTTGTCCGCCTTTACCAGATCGAGTATTTTGCGGACCGCATCTTTGGAATTGGACATTGGCTTCCTCCTTGGCGTCAATTTTTTGGTTCGTCGACAGGGTGCGGGCTTTTCAGGACCCTGATTACCTGCGGTGATCGCAAACACGCATCCGCGCTTTGCTGCGGCATGATTCCGGCCGCCGAATAATTTGGGCTGGTTATGGCATTTGGTATGCCAGAGGCGAAGTTGTCAAGGCAGGACACCAGATGGAAGTGCCGAAAAGACGCGCAACTTGACATTCTGGCATTTGGTATGCCAATAATTAATTCGATATTCTCTGATAAAAGACATCTCCTGCGGAGGAGATAGTCGTGCCCGTACGGAAACTAACCAAGGCGTCGCACACCATGGCCGAGGCAGAGATTGCAATCGTCCGAATTGTCCCGGAGACCAGCTTCAAGAACAAGGCTTATGAAGCCTTGAGGGAAGCCATCCTGAAGATGGACATCTATGCAACGCCTGAACCGGTCATGCTCGACGAGCGCGCCCTGTCGGAGCGCCTTGGCGTCAGCCGGACCCCTATCCGCGAAGCGATCGCGATGCTGGAGCAGGACGGTTTCGTCAAGACCGTGCCACGCCGCGGCATTGTCGTTGTACGTCGGACCAAAAGCGAGATTGTCGACATGATCCGGGCCTGGGCCGCGCTCGAGAGCATGGCCGCGCGGCTGATCACGACTACCGCGCGCAAAAAGGACATTTCCGCGTTGCGCGACTTTTTCAAAGATTTCGGCAAGGATCGCCTGCCGCAGGATCACATCGAGGAATATTCCAAGGCCAACATCGCCTTTCACCAAGCGCTGATCTCGCTCAGCGAGTCGCCGGTGCTGGTCGATATGACCAACGATATCCTTTTGCACGTTCGCGGCTACCGGCAACTGACGATCGGACGCGT
>DASXJV010000070.1:0-5116 GCA_036497205.1 Bradyrhizobium sp. | reverse complement strand
TCTGGCAGCCCATAGGCCTCCATTTGGGCCCGAACCTGCGTCACATTGTGTCCAAGCACGACGATATCGTGCTTCTTACCGTCGATGTCCCGCACATGGTCGCGCAATAGCGCTTCGGCCTTGAAACCGAGGCTTTCGAACAGCGCGATCGCCCCCCGCTGATCGATGGTCATCTGAACGGAAAACTTGTCGAGACCGGCGCCCAGCGCCAGCGCGAAGGTTTCCTGCGACAATGCCCGGCCGACACCCTGGCCGCGGACATCCAGCGACACGACCATCCGGATTTCCCCGACATGCGGCGACCACGAATGCGGATCGCGGACCAGCGTTCCGCAACCAACCACCTTGCCATCCTTCACCGCGAGCAGGCTCCTGATCGCGCCGCGCTCGATCTCCTTGACCCATGCCGACAGCACCTTGGGCTCGCTAATGTTGCGGGGCAGGAACAACAGATCGTGCGCCGGAAGCGCTTGCGCGAATGCGAGCACCGCCGCCTCGTCGGCCGGTCCCATCATCCTAAACTCGATATCGCCCGCCTCCGTCGCGACGTGGAGCGGATAGCTGCGTCTGTCGCTGGTGCTCATATCGATCTCTCACCCAACCATGAATCGAGTTTCGGCCATAGCCGCTTGATGGCATTGGCACCCGCGACAAGGCTGACGTGGCCGCCCTTCAGCATCACCTCTTCCTTATCGGTCGAGCCAATTTTCTGAATCAGCGGCTTCGCGGCGTCATAGGGAACGATGTGATCGTGTTCGGCGACGGCATGCAGGACCGGCACCGTGATTTTGGAAATATCGGCAGGCCGCCCGCCGACCGACATCACGTCGTTGTAGAGCTTGTTATCCCACATCAGCTCCTTGGTGATGGTGCGGAAATACTCGCCGGCCAGAGGCAGCGTGTCGGTCGCCCAGCGGTCGAACATGCGGTACGACTTGACGTAGTCATCGTTCCAGATGTTTTCCCACAGCTGCACCTGGCTCGCGGCGCGCGAGGCCGGCCGCAACATCTCAAATGATGACAGGATCATCTCGGGCGGAACGTTGCCGATGCTGTCGATCAGCTTATCCACGTCGAAATAGCGCTTATCCGAGAAATTCTGGAACAGCTTCATTTCGCGGAAATCGACCGGCGTCGTAAAGCAGATCAGATTCTTCATCGGGCCGTCGGCGAAGATCGAACCGTAGAGCAGCGACAGGACGCCACCGAAGCAATAGCCGATCACGGTGACGTCGGTCTCGCCGGAATCGCGTTGCACGCGACGGACGCAATCCGGAATGAAGTCGAGAACGTAATCCTCCATTCGCAGCGACTTCTCTTCGGGTTTGGGCGGGGTCCAGTCCAGCATGTAAACGTCGTAGCCGCGCTTCAGGAGAAACTCGATAAAACTCTGGCCGGGCACCAAATCGAGAATGTAGCCGCGGTTGGTGGTCGCCATGACGATCAGGATCGGCACGCGGTAGATCTCGTCTGACATCGGCCGGTAGTGATAGAGATTCATCGTGCCGCGGACGCTCAAAATATCTTTCGGCGTCGACCCGAGCGACGGGCCGGATGACGAAATATATTCGACGCCCTTGATGCTGCGCTGGATCGCGCGCTGCACCTCGGACTGGATCCGCTCCGGGATCGACGCCAGGTCGACGCCCGCAGGCGCGTTCATTTTTGCTCTCCTTCCGCCGACGGCGGACGCTTGGTCCGGGGAGGTTTCGGCGCAGCCGGGTACCTGCCTTCCGGCGTGCCGGAATTGCTGTGAACCTGATGCAGCAGCGCCTTGATCTCGTTCAACTGCCCTTCGATCGACTGCAGCCGCTCCGCCATGCCGACCATCTGCGCCCGGCTCGGCAGGTTCATGCTGACGAGATACTTCTCCATGAGATCGCCAAGCTGCTTTTGGGCGCCCGCGCTGACTCCGCCGACCTGATTGACGACCTTGCTGAATTCCGGCGACGCCATCGTCTGATTGGCGAAGGAATTGAATCCCTTCTCCATGTCGCCCATCATGTTTTGCCACATCGCGACCGGATCGTTGCTCTTGTCTGCCATTGGCGTCCTCCGGATTGACGACGAGTGCATCGCCTTTTCTTGATCATACCACACTGTTGCGCCGAGGCGGTCAACGTCGCGGCCCGATTTGACGGTCTCGATGCTGCCTTTTAGAGAGCTTCTGCGGCGCGAAAAACCGTGTCATAGAGTCCCCATCGCAATACCATTCTTTAGGGAACAGCCAAGGTGAATGTATCAGCCCACCAGCCGCCGCAGATCGCCCGGGCCAACGGCATCGACCTTTGCTACGAGATCTTCGGCGACGCCAGCGCCGAGCCGATGCTGCTGATCATGGGGCTGGGCGCCCAGATGATCCAGTGGGACGACGATTTCTGCCGGCAGCTAGCCGCTCGCGGATTTCGCGTCATCCGGTTCGACAATCGCGACATCGGCAAATCGAGCAAGTTGACGGGAGGCAAGCGCCTGACCACGGTCGAACTGCTGAAGCTGCGATTCCTGAAGATCCCGGTCGCAGCGCCCTACAAGTTGCGCGACATGGCGGAGGACGTCACCGGGCTGATGGATGTGCTCGGCATTAAATCGGCGCATCTGGTGGGCGCGTCGATGGGCGGCATGATCGCCCAGGAAATCGCGATCTCGTTTCCGCAGCGGGTGCGCTCGCTGACATCGATCATGTCGACGACCGGCAATCCAAAAGTACCGGCGCCGACCCCCGAAGCCGCCGCGATGCTGATGGCGCCGCCGCCGGCCACCAAGGAAGAATACCTCGCGCGGTTCGCACAGACCTGGAAGGTCCTGCGCGTCGGCAGCTTCCCGCAAGACGAAGCGCTCGATCGCTCACGCGCCGAACGCACGTACGAGCGGGGCCTCAATCCCGCCGGCGTCGGACGGCAGCTTCGCGCGATCCTCGCATCAGGCAGCCGCAAGCAGCGGCTGGCATCGGTGAAGGCGCCGACGCTTGTGATTCACGGCACCGTCGACCCGCTGGTGCGCCCGGAGGGCGGCAAGGACACCGCAGCCTCGATATCAGGCGCAAAACTTCTGATGATCGAAGGGATGGGCCACGCGCTGCCAATTCCGATGTGGCCTCAGATCATCGATGCGATCGACAAGCATGCCCATGGCGCGGCTGCGAAGGCGGCGTAAGCACGCAGAAAATAAATACTGTCGTCCCGGCCAATCCAACGGGTCCGGCCTCCGGCCGGCCCGATGACAGGCTCCGCGCGAGCCGAGACCCATAGCTACCGGCTTCGGTGTTGTGCGAGCCTGGGGCCACGAGCTGATGCGACAACAAACATCAGTGGTTACGGGTCCCTGCGTTCGCAGGGACGACTCGCGCTAAGTGTCCTCATCCCCCTGCCCAGACATCGAGCACGTAGCGATTTTTCGTGCCGAGATCGTCGATCCAGCGCAGCGCCGCATCCGCGTCAACGCCTTTGCGTTCGCGATAGATCGCAACAAGCGCGGCCTTGACTTCCGGCTCCATTTTGCCGCCGTCGCCGCAGACGTAAATGATCGCGCCCTTTTCGATCAGGCTCCAAACGCGTTCCCTCTCGGCCGCGACCAGATTCTGCACATAGGTCTTCGGACCCTCCGTGCGCGAGAACGCGGTATGCAGCTCGGCGATGCCGTCGGCGGCGAACGCTTTCAACTCGTCAGCGTAGAGATAATCCTGGTCGGGATGACGGCAGCCGAAAAACAGCATCGCCGGGCCGAGGCTGGCGCCCTTGGCTTTCAGCGCGGCGCGCTCGTGCAGGAAGCCGCGGAAGGGTGCGAGACCCGTTCCGGGACCGACCATGATGATCGGCACGGAAGCGTCGTCGGGCAGCCGGAAGCCTGCCTTGGTTTCGCGCACCGCCGCCTGGATCGTCTCGCCTGCGCGGAGGCCGGCGAGATAATTCGAGCAGATGCCTTTGTAGACGCCGCGTCCCGAACTCGCCGCACCCTCGACCACGCCGACGGTGACGCTGCAGCGCGAGGGATCGCCCGACGGCGACGACGAGATCGAATAATAGCGCGGCGCCAGCAACGACAGCATTTCCAGATAGGCATGGAACGGCAATTCGCAGGCCGGATGCTCCTCCAGCAGGTCGAACACCGATTTGCGCTTGCCGAGAATGTCCGAGCGATAATGTCCTGGCGAGGCAGCATCGTCGCCGACATAGGCTGAAAGTTTCGGCTTGGTCACCGGACAACGCGTGTGTTCCGACATGATCTGGATCTGCTTGCGGGTCGCGACCTGCTGCAGCTCGACAAAATCGGTCAATAGTCGCCCGACCGATACCGCGTCGCCGACCGGCAGTTGCGCGCGACGGCCTTCCGCGACCCGCAACCGGATCTGGTCTGCGGGAAGAAATCCGAACCGGCGCGCTACGGAATCCACCAGCGCCGGATCGTTGCGCGGCACCACGCTGAGATGATCACCGACCCGGTAGATGACATCGGAGGGTAGTTGCACCAGGATATGCCGCGTGGACCTTTGCGAGGCGTGGACGCCGTCTTTGTTCTGCAGTTCGCTATTGGCCAGGATCTTCATCGGCGCAACGCCGCCGAGCGCCACCACCGCGTTGACGGCCGATGGCGCGACCGGCTCGATCTTGTAGAGCGGCTCGTCCTCGGCGCTGCGGCTGAAACTGGAATCGATGCCGAATTCCCTGGTCGCAAGCGGCGCAAGCTTTGCAAACCAGGACTCGAACTGACCGTCGAGGTCGCCGCGAGCATCTCCCTCGCCGCGAGCGTACACGCTACGACCGCCGTGCGCGGCCAACCGCTCATCGATCCGGCGCGGGATCGACTGATATGTCGCAGCCCAATCACTGTTGCCGCAGCCGAACACCGCGTAGCGCACTTTTGAAAAAGCATCTTTGGGGAGGTCACTACCAAGCCATTTGACGAACTGCGTGGCGTTGTCGGGCGGGGCGCCATTATACGATGCGCAAAACATCAGAACGCCGCCCTGCTCCGGCAGTTTTCCGACATAGTCATCGAGCGGCGCAAGTTTGGTGGCAAAGCCATTGACCTCGGCGAGATCGGCTACTCGGGTGGCGAGTTCCTCGGCAGTGCCAAGGTTCGAGCCGTAAAGCACCAGCAGCGGCGTGTTATGTCCCGG
>DASXJV010000069.1:0-6261 GCA_036497205.1 Bradyrhizobium sp. | reverse complement strand
GTTTGGACGAGCACGCCAAGCAGGCGTGCGAATGCAGCAAGGATCGCCGCGCCTGCCGCCAAAAGCTCCCGACCCGCTCTGTAGAGCGCCAAGACGACGGCAGCCAGAATCAGGACCAGCAGAACCTGTTTCCACAGTGGCCACTCCTGCCAGGGCACGGCCATCAGCTTGCTGACCTGATCGACGGACCAGGTCCAGATCAGTTCGACGAAATGAAAGATCGCAGCGATGCCTTGTTGCAGGAATTTCAACAGCTGATCGAAAACCTCTTTCATGGCCGTGCTCCGGCATTCCAGCTGCTTTTCGGGTATGTCGATGCAACCCGGAAACCGGCGTTCGGTTCCCCATTGCCCCCTTTCGATTTGAAGTTGCAGGGACTTCAAATCGGCGGCACTGGAGCTCAGCGGACGTCAAAGATGACCTGATCGCGGCAGCCGAACTATGAGCGAACGCCTAAGGCGTACCGCTACACGCGTTCGGTGAGCTGCAACTCCAGCAAGGCCAAGCGTTGCAGGGTCGTCGTGTCGCGCTCGCCCGTCTGCGCCGTGCGCAGGATGGATTCGGCCAGTTGGTTGACCTGACCCGCAGTTACCGGATGCGGCAGCGCGGACACCGAGGCATCGAGCGCCTCGCTCATGACCTCCACCGTTTCCGGGGCGAAGGCGGCGTCTGGAAAGTCCTTCATCGCATCACCAAATCGTCGCTGTGCAGGAAAACTTTGCAGCGAAAGCATTGGTTCCGACGAAATGTCGCGAACGGCACGGAACCGCGAATATTCAGTTCAGGAACTTGACGCCAAACGTGGTGCCGCGGCGCCACACCACTTCGCAATTCCGGCTCTGCGGACGACTCGGCACCAGTGTCAGCCCGAACTTGTCGCCGATGTCGATGCCCATATCGGTCACGACCCGCGCGCCGCCGGGCGAGACATCCAGCACCGTGCAATCGCGATTGGTGGCGCCGTTGTCGACGCTGATCCAGCCGGTATGCCGGCTCAAATGCCGCCGCAGCTCGCGCTGGACCTTACTCTTTGCCTGCTCCACGCTCATGATCGTCGTCCATCGTTGGATTCACAAGCTTCCACCGGCCAGGTTAAAGCCCATCTCGTAAAACCCGGCTTAGCGCGTTAGCCTGCAATTTATCGAATTCATACGCCGAATCCTGATAGTTAAGGCGTCGCCCTCCTTCCCGGTGAGCATCATGTCCAGGATACGACTTGCGACGGCGGCCATGACGATGGCTCTCGCCTTCTCGTCCGCCGCATCCGCGCAGCAGCTGCTGCCGCCGATGGGAAGACCGGCTCCCGCCAGGCCGCCTGCCGCACCCAGACCACCGGGCCTGCCCGGCGCGCCGGTTGCCGCCGTGCCCTCGCGCAGCGCCGCCGCCTGTCACAATGGCGCGAGCTTCGAGCGCTTCCTCGCCGACCTCAAACAGCAGGCAATCGCGCAAGGCGTGTCGCAGCGCGCGATCAGCGAAGCCTCGCCCTACCTCACTTACGACCAGGGCATCGTCAACCGCGACCGCGGCCAGCGCGTGTTCGGACAGATTTTCACCGAGTTCGCGGGACGCATGGCCGCGGCCTACCGGATGCAAAGCGGCCAGGCGCATATCAAGCAGTATCAGGCGGCGTTCGCGCGCGCGGAGAAAGAATATGGCGTACCGCCGGCGGTGATCGCCGCGTTCTGGGGACTGGAGAGCGACTTCGGCGCCAACATGGGCAATCTGCCGGTGCTGCCGTCGCTGGTGTCGCTCGCCTATGACTGCCGCCGCAGCGAGCGCTTCCAGAACGAGACCATAGCCGCGCTCAAGATCGTCGACCGCGGCGATCTTTCGCCGAGTGAGATGATCGGTTCCTGGGCCGGTGAGCTCGGCCAGACGCAATTTTTGCCAACACATTATTTCACTTACGCCGTCGACTACGACGGCGACGGCCGCCGCAACATGCTTCGCAGTGCGCCCGACGTGATCGGCTCGACCGCGAACTACATCGCGACCGGGCTGAAGTGGCGCCGCGGCGAGCCGTGGCTGGAAGAGGTACGCGCGCCCCAAAACTTCCCGTGGGACCAGGCCGATCTCACCCTCAAGCTGCCACGCTCCAAGATGGCGCAGCTCGGCGTCACCTATCCCGACGGGCGGCCGCTGCCGAATGACGATCTGCCGACCTCTCTTCTCTTGCCGATGGGGCGGATGGGACCGGCGTTTTTGGCCTATGCCAATTTCGCCGCTTACACCGAGTGGAATAACTCGCTGATCTATTCGACTACGGCGGGCTATCTCGCCACCCGCATTGCCGGCGCGCCGCCGATGCGCAAGCCGGCTGGCGCAGTCGCACAACTGCCGTTCAACGAGATGAAGGAATTGCAGGGACTGCTGGTGCGCGCCGGCTACGATGTCGGCAAGGTCGATGGCGTGCTCGGCCAGCAGAGCCGCACGGCAGTGAAGGCGATGCAGGTCAAGTACGGGTTGCCGGCGGACTCGTGGCCAACGGCGGAATTGTTGGCGAGAATGCGCGGCAGCCCGCGCCCGCAGGCCGGACAGCCGCCATTGCAGATGGCGCGATAGCCCTCTCCCTGCTCGCGCGGGGAGAGGTGACCATTTTTCCGCGCAAGAGCGCGGCTACGCCGCGTTGCTGATGAGAACACCACCCAGCGACGCCCAGGCGGACCACGGTCCGGCATGCGGCGCCTGTTGCCAGATGTGCCAGATCGCATTGTCGGTGCCGCGCGCGAACACTTCCAGCCTGCCGTCCGAGTTGTCGATCGCCACGGGATCGCTGGTGATGCCGCCGCCAAGCGAGGCCCAGCTCGACCATGGGCCGGCGTGAGGCTTCATCTGCCAGATGTGCCACAGCGCATTGTCGGTGCCGCGTGCGAACACTTCCAGCCGCCCGTCGGAATTGTCGACCACGGCCGGCTCGCTGGTGATGCCGCCGCCAAGCGAAGCCCATGCCGACCACGGACCCGCATGCGGCACCGTCTGCCAGATGTGCCACAGCGCGTTGTCGGTGCCGCGCGCGAACACTTCGAGGCGTCCATCGGAGTTGACGAACACCTCCGGATCGCTGGTGATGCCACCGCCGAGCGAGGTCCACGACGACCAGGGGCCCGCATGCGGCGCCATCTGCCAGATATGCCACAGCGCGTTGTCGGTGCCGCGCACAAACACCTCAATCCGGCCATCGGTATTGACCGCCACCGCCGGATCGCTGGTGATGCCGCCGCCGAGCGAGGCCCACGACGACCACGGGCCGGCGTGAGGCTTCGTCTGCCAGATATGCCAGAGCGCGTTGTCGTTGCCGCGCGCGAACACTTCCAGCCGCCCGTCGGTATTCAGTGCGGCCGCGGGATCGCTGGTGATGCCACCGCCAAGCGAAGCCCACGACGACCACGGTCCCGAATGCGGCGCCATCTGCCAGATGTGCCAGAGTGCGTGGTCGGTGCCGCGGACGAACACTTCGAGCCGTCCGTCGGAATTGTCGATCGCGGCGGGCTCGCTGGTGAGACCGCCGCCAAGCGAGGCCCAACCGGACCATGGCCCGGCGTGGGCATTCTGTTGCCAGGTGTGCCAAAGCGCCTTGTCAGTGCCATCCCCGAAGATTTCGAGCCTCCCGTCGGAGTTCCGCGTGACGGCGACGGCATGCGCTAATGCTGCGGCTTGATCGGTCATGGATAATGTCCTTTTGGTTTGTGAAATGTCTCAACTTGAGATCGCAAGGGCGGTTTTCAACTTGAGATAGCGGACTTCACACCCATCGACTTTGAAGCCATGTGAAGAGCCTCACATTTCGCCGACGATGACCAAGACGTGATCGCCAACGAGCGCTGAAGCGGCCGCTGCTGCTCTGCCTGCGAGCGGGAAGAACGTCGGGAGAGGCGGCAATCTCTCACACCGGCCGATAACAGCGATTGCTTTTTGACGAGCGGTGCCCCATCTCGATCCCGCGGACCATCAACAACAAGAGCATCACATGTCCTTTTACGACTCGACCGTCCCGGCCTTCATCAACATCCTCGGCGCGCTCAACGGCCTGCTCAACAAGGTCGAGGCGCACTGCAAGGCGAAGAACATCAAGGAAGACGTCATGCTCGGCATGCGGCTCTATCCCGACATGCTGCCGCTGACCAAGCAATTCCAGCTCGCGACCGATTTCGCCGGCAAGGGCTGCGCCCGGCTGGCGGGTGTCGAGGTGCCGACCACGCCGGACACGGAGACGACGTTCGAGGAATTGCGGCAGCGGATCGGCAGGACCATCGACTATCTGAAGACGTTCAAGCCGGCGCAATTCGATGGCGCTGGCACAAAGGATGTGACCTTCCCGGTCGGTCCATCAAACACGATGACGCTTCCGGGCCAGACCTACGTCAACCGCTCCGTGTTTCCGAATTTCTATTTCCATGCCGCGACCGCGCACGGCATCCTGCGCCACAACGGCGTGGAGATCGGCAAGCGCGATTTTCTCGGGGTGGCTTAGTCGTCTCCCCTCGTCGTTCCGGGGTGCGTGCGAAGCACGCAGACCCGGAATCCATAACCACCATCGGGAGTATGGATTCTCCAGATGCGCAATTGCGCATCATAGCTCGCCGCTTCGCGGCGCCCGGGAATGACGAAAGAAATATGTCGCGTGCTTGCCAAACACGCATTTTTTCCCTTTTGCCCGCCCTGCTCATCACCCCTGCGCGAGGCGGATGGCTAGACGCATTGCGGCAATGCTAGAAACCCCCATCTGCGTAGTTCCTTCCACCATCCGGAAATCCCGATGACCACATCCAAGCTCCTCGAGCCCTATAAGCTCGGCCCGCTCACCTTGCCCAATCGCCTCGTGATGGCGCCGCTGACGCGCAACCGCGCGACCCCGCCCGGCATGGTGCCGAGCCCGCTTGCGATCGAGTACTACGGCCAGCGCGCCTCGGCCGGCCTCCTCATCACCGAAGCAACCCAGATCTCGCAGCAGGGCCAGGGCTATCAGGACACGCCCGGCATCTATTCGGAGGATCAGGTCGAAGGCTGGCGCAAGGTCACCGAGCGCGTGCATGCCAATGGCGGCCGCATCTTCAACCAGATCTGGCATGTGGGACGGGTCTCTCACACCTCGCTCCAGGCAGGCGGCGGCAAGCCGGTGGCTCCGAGCGCGATCCGCGCCAAGGGCAAGACCTTCGTCAACAACCAGTTCGTTGAAATGTCCGAGCCGCGCGCGCTCGATCTGTCCGAGATTCCCGGGATCATCGATGATTTCAGACGCGGCGCGGCCAACGCGCTGGCCGCCGGCTTCGACGGCGTCGAGATTCACGGCGCCAACGGCTATTTGCTCGAGCAGTTCGCCAAGGACGGCAGCAACAAGCGCACCGACGCTTACGGCGGATCGATCGAGAACCGCGCCAGGCTGATGCTGGAAGTCTCGAAGGCGGTGGTCGCGGAAGCGGGCGCGGAGCGCACCGGCATCCGCATCTCTCCGGTGACGCCGGCCAACGACATCTCCGATGCCAATCCGCAGCCGCTGTACGATCACATCGTCGACGGACTCGAAGCGCTGAAGCTCGCCTACATCCACGTGATCGAGGGTGCCACCGGCGGCCCGCGCGACATCGCGCCGTTCGACTACGCGTCGTTGCGCAAGCGCTTCAGGCGCGCCTACATCGCCAACAACGGCTACGACTTCGCGCTGGCCGAGAAGATGCTCGCGGCCAACACCGTCGACCTGATCGCGTTCGGCAAGCCGTTCATCTCCAACCCCGACCTGGTCGAGCGGTTGAAGCGCGGCGCCCCGCTCAACGACTGGGACAAGGCGACGTTCTACGGCGGCGGCGCCAAGGGCTATATCGACTATCCGACGCTGCAGGCGAAGCAGGCGGCGGAGTAATTCCGTCGTCCTCCGGGGGCGCGGGCATTGCGCGCGCCCATGGCCGATCCGCGTTTGCAGAACTTGCCGCGCCTTGCCGGCCCGGCTTATCCTCCTGGCAACATAAGAAATGCCGGGAGGACATCATGCGCTGTACCCTGCCTGCCACCATCGCGATGGCGTTCGCCCTCGCCGTCCCGCACTCAACCCCGGCACAGACGCAAGGCGCCGCGCTGACGGGCGTTGTCAGCTCGACCGAGGAGCCGGCGATGGAAGGCGTGCTGGTCAGCGCCACCATGGCCGGATCGAACATCACGGTCACGGTCGTGACCGGCGCGGACGGACGCTACAGTTTTCCGCAAAACCGCCTGGCACCGGGCCAATATGCCCTTGGCGTGCGCGCGGTCGGCTATGAGCTCGACCGG
>DASXJV010000068.1:0-3686 GCA_036497205.1 Bradyrhizobium sp. | reverse complement strand
GCCCCAGCGCATCGATTTCGGCCAGGGGAACGTCCTGATGATGACCGGCAACATATCGGCCAGCACGTCCAGCGTGGCGCGGCCTGGCTTCTCGATCAGCGCGACGTAGAAATCGCCCTTCTTGGGATCGCGCTGGATTTTGGCTTCGTCGAGCGAGGCTAGACCGGTGGCTTTGAGAAAACCTTGGATCGCAGCATCCGGCCCGCCGACCCGCGGTCCCCTGCGCTCTTCCTTGAGGTCGGATTGCCGCGCCGGAATGCCGTGCACCGTCAGTGTCAGCCGCCGCGGCGTCGCAAACGCTTTCGCGCCTTCATAGACGAGGCCCTCGGCGACGAGCTTGTCGGTAACCATACGGCGCAGATCGTCGGCCGCCTTCGCCTGCATCCGCGCGGGAATTTCTTCGGAAAAAAGTTCGAGAAGCAGATCGGGCATCAACCGGCCCCTCCCGCTTCGGTATGCATCCAGGCTTCGCCGCAGGCTTTGGCGAGTTCGCGCACACGCATGATGTAGCTCTGCCGCTCGGTCACCGAAATCACGCCGCGCGCATCGAGCAGATTAAAGACGTGGCTGGCCTTGATGCACTGGTCGTAGGCCGGCAGCGCCATCAGATGCGCCTCGCGCTCGCCGTCCTTCCACCCTGCATCGAGATACCTTTTGCAGGCTTCCTCGGCCATGGCGAATTGCTTGAACAGCATGTCGGCATCGGCGAATTCGAAATTGTGCCGAGAATATTCCTGCTCGGCTTGCAGGAACACGTCGCCATAGCTGACGCGCTCAGCGCCATCGCGGCCGTTGAAGTTGAGATCGTAGACGCGGTCGACGCCCTGCACATACATGGCAAGGCGCTCGAGCCCGTAGGTAAGTTCGCCGGCGACCGGCGCGCATTCGACGCCAGCGACCTGCTGGAAATAGGTGAACTGCGACACTTCCATGCCGTCGCACCAGCATTCCCACCCGAGCCCCCAGGCGCCGAGCGTCGGGCTTTCCCAGTCGTCCTCGACGAACCGGATATCGTGCAGCGCAGAGTCAACGCCGATCGCGGCCAGCGATTTCAGGTAGAGTTCCTGAATGTCCGGCGGCGACGGCTTCAGGATCACCTGAAACTGGTAGTAGTGCTGAAGGCGATTTGGATTTTCGCCGTAGCGCCCATCCTTCGGCCGCCGCGACGGCTGCACATAGGCCGCATTCCAGCGCTTCGGACCGAGTGCGCGCAGCGTGGTCGCCGGATGAAAGGTGCCCGCGCCCACTTCCATATCGTAGGGCTGCAGGATCACGCAGCCGTAGTCGGCCCAATACCGCTGCAGCGTCAGGATCAGTCCCTGGAATGAGCGTTCCGGGCGCATGTGCGGAGGCAGGGAGTCCATCGTTCGGTCAGGTCTTCGCTGGGGGGCCGGCAAGCGCGGGACCGTATCGGCGGGGGCACAGAGAATCAAGGCAATGTCCGGCAGGATTTGCCGTGAAAATGCCGGAAGAGCGCGTGCCGGAGTTCGTGATCTTTTCTTGATGAGATGGTGACCAGCGAGCGCCGCGGCGCCCGATAAGACGATCCATCCTCCAAGCTTGCCCGCCGGTTTCAGGATGGTGCCCCAGCCCGAGGGCGGCGCAAGTGTTTTCGCAAGGTAAATGAGCTGATATCAGCCCGGGCGATAGGCGCCGGTGTTGGGATCCCGCCGCAGCGTCGGAATCTCGTTCGACTTGGCAGCCTCGGCGAGCCGGGCGAGGCGCGCCTCTTCCAATTCCCTGTTGACCCTCAGGGCTGTCCGGTAGGCCCAGCGGACCACGGCCAGCCCACCCAGGGCGCCCGCAAATGCGATCAGCGGCGGCATCGGTCGATCCTTGTCGTTCATTCGTCACGCCCCTGCTGACATTGTTGCGCAAGCCGGCTTTGCCTGCAATCGCCTTGTCCGGGACCAAATGGCGCGGGTAAATTCGCGTTTAAAACCCGAATTTGGCCCAAATTGCCCTGCTCTCCAGCGCGGAAATCAGCTCGTCCGGCAATCCTGCGATACCGTCCAGTTGGCTCAGCGTTCCCGCGCCTGCCGATTTGCGGCCGAGAAGGCTCGACAACAGCCCCGTCGAAGGCGCTACCACCGGCGTCAGTACCTTGTCCCCGTAGCGTGCGCGCAGCGTCGAGCGCAGGTCGCCGATCGCATCCGCAAGGCCAAGCGAAACCGATGTTTCTCCCGCCCAATACTCTCCGGTGAAGAGAACATCGTCGGAGCCCTTGAGGCGAGCGCCCCGGCTCTGTCTCACCAGCGCGATGAAGATGGTGTGGATCTCGCCCTGAAGCGCTTTGACGCGCGCGACATCATCGGGGTTTTCCGGCAGGAACGGATCGAGCATCGCCTTGTGCGCGCCCGCCGTATACAGCCGCCGTTCGACACCAACCTTTTTGATCAATTCCTGAAATCCAAAGGAGCCGCCGACCACGCCGATCGAGCCCATGATCGAGGATGGATCGCAAAAAATCTCGTCGCCAGCGCAGGCGATCATGTAGCCGCCGGATGCCGCGACATCCTCTACGAACACCAGCACCGGCAGTTTCTTTTCCGCGGCGAGTTGCCGAATCCGTAAGTAGATCTGGCGCGACTGCACCGGCGAACCGCCGGGCGAATTGATCACCAGCGCCACGGCCTTGGCATTCTTCATCGCGAAGGCGCGTTCGAGCGTTCTAGCGACGCCGGCGAGCGACATGCCCGGCCGCAGCGGCGTCACCGCACCGATCAAGCCTGACAGCCGGACCACAGGCACCACGGCGATTCCTCGGCGCAGACGCGCGGGAATAAAGTCCATCAGCCTGTCGATCAGGCCGGGCCATCTTTTGCGATTATCAGATTGTTCCGTCATGCAGTTACCTCGAATTTAACCATTTTTTATCACGCCGCTGTCATTGAATCAGATGGAACGCGATTTGCATTGCGCTCATTGCTAGCTGCAATGGCGCAGCGGAGAAAGATATGAAAATCTATCTGCTGATGGTGCTGATTGGTACACTTTTGACGGCGATTCATTTCACTTCAGCGCCAGAACAGCGGTCGAAAACGCTTTCGCAATAGCTCGTCGGCTCATAGCTTAAGCGGCTAAGCCGTATTCATCGTATCGCTAAGGGCAATACTTCCTTCCCGGCCAGAACATCCTGCACCTGTTTATTGGGCACGACTGACTCATCATTGAGCATCAGCGCGGCATACATTTGGCTCGGTGCCTTTCCACCTTTGATGGCGCGAATTAGCACGCGAATCGCGGGCATCCTCGCGTCACCGTGAACAGGCAGAATTGCCAGGCTGCCAAAGCCGCGATCGAGCGCCGCCAGCACCTCAAGGAGGCCATCGGCGCGCCAGATCAGGCTGAGTACGCCGCCGGATTTCAGGATTCGTCTCGCGGCGTGAATCCAGCTCTCGAGCGTCGCAGCCGTCGCCACGTGAGCGATCTCGCGCGCTTTGTCCGGCGAGGCACGGTGCCGCGCGGCATCATTGAACGGCGGATTCATCAGGACGACATCGACGCTGTCGGGATGAAGGCCAGCCGCTGCAAACGCGTCAGCGGTGGATGTAACGTCGAGCACGACGGCATCGGCCGCGATTGCATTCGAGGCGGCGTTGCCGCGCGCCAGGCCGGCGAGCGCCTCATCGATCTCGACCAGAATGAGCTCGATTCCGGCCACGCGTTTGGCGACCGCGAGGCCG
>DASXJV010000067.1:0-8223 GCA_036497205.1 Bradyrhizobium sp. | reverse complement strand
TTCAGGTCGGCGGCGGCTTCGCGCATCCGGGTTTCCAGGTCGGCCAGCACGGTTTCGAAATTGTGCCCGATGCTGATGACGTCGTCGGCCATGCCGCCGTCGCCGATTTCCACCAGCACATGGTCGCGCTCATAGACGCTGTTCATGATGTCGCCGATGGATTTCTTGATGCTCTCCGGCGTGATGCCGTGCGCGGTGTTGTATTCGACCTGCTTTTCGCGGCGGCGGTCGGTCTCGGCGATGGCGCGCTGCATCGAGCCGGTGATCTGGTCGGCATAGAGGATCACCTTGCCGTCGACGTTGCGCGCGGCGCGGCCGATGGTCTGGATCAGCGAGGTCTCGCTGCGCAAAAAACCTTCCTTGTCGGCGTCGAGGATCGCGACCAGCGCGCATTCGGGAATATCGAGGCCCTCGCGCAGCAGGTTGATGCCGACCAGCGCGTCGAACGCGCCGAGCCGCAAGTCGCGAATGATCTCGATTCGCTCGATGGTGTCGATGTCGCTGTGCATATACCTGACACGGATTCCCTGCTCATGCAGATATTCGGTGAGGTCTTCCGCCATCCGCTTTGTCAATACGGTGACGAGCGAGCGATAGCCGGCTTGCGCGGTGGCGCGAACCTCGCCGACGAGATCGTCCACTTGCGTGCGGGCCGGGCGGATGTCGACCGGCGGATCGATCAGCCCGGTGGGCCGGATCACCTGTTCGACGAACACGCCGCCCGACTCGTTCAATTCCCACGCGCTCGGCGTCGCCGACACCGCGACCGATTGCGGGCGCATCATGTCCCATTCCTCGAAGCGCAGCGGCCGGTTGTCCATGCAGGAGGGCAGCCGGAAACCGTATTCGGCCAGCGTCGCCTTGCGGCGGAAGTCGCCCCTGAACATGCCGCCGATCTGCGGCACGGTGACGTGGCTTTCGTCCGCGAACACCAGCGCATTGTCGGGCACATATTCGAACAGCGTCGGCGGCGGTTCGCCGGGTCGGCGACCCGTCAGATAGCGCGAATAGTTTTCGATGCCGGCGCAAGAGCCGGTGGCTTCCATCATTTCCAGATCGAAGGTGGTGCGCTGCTCCAGCCGCTGCGCTTCCAAGAGGCGGCCCTGGTTGTTGAGCTGATCCAGCCGCTGCTTCAATTCCGATTTGATCGACTTGATCGCCTGCACCAGCGTCGGCCGCGGCGTCACATAATGCGAGTTGGCGTAGATCTTGATGAATTCGAGGTCATCCTGTTTGTGGCCGGTGAGCGGATCGAACTCCTCGATATTTTCAACGACATCGCCGAACAAATTGACGCGCCAGGCGCGGTCTTCATAGTGGGCCGGAAAGATGTCGATGACGTCGCCGCGAACGCGGAAGGTGCCGCGGGTGAAATCGGCCTGAGTGCGCTTGTATTGCAGCGCCACGAGGTCAGCGATCAATTGCCGCTGGTCGATGCGCTCGCCCTTCTTCAGCGCAAACGTCATCGCGGTATAGGTTTCGACCGAGCCAATACCGTAGATGCACGACACGGACGCTACGATGATGACGTCGTCGCGCTCCAAGAGTGCCCGCGTCGCCGAGTGGCGCATGCGGTCGATCTGCTCGTTGATGGAAGAGTCCTTCTCGATGTAGGTGTCGGTGCGCGGCACATAAGCCTCAGGCTGGTAGTAGTCGTAATAAGAGACGAAATACTCCACCGCGTTGTCGGGGAAGAAGCTCTTGAACTCGCCGTAGAGCTGCGCCGCCAATGTCTTGTTCGGCGCGAGAATGATGGCGGGTCTTTGAGTCGCCTCGATCACCTTGGCCATGGTGTAGGTCTTGCCGGAACCGGTGACGCCGAGCAGCACCTGGGTGCGGTCGTTGCGCGTGATGCCTTCGACCAGTTCGGCGATCGCGGTGGGTTGGTCGCCCTTCGGCTCGTATTCGGATTTGATCACGAAGCGGACGCCGCCTTCGGATTTTTCCGGGCGCGGCGGGCGATGCGGCGTCCAGATTTTGACTTCGCCGTCTTCGCCTTTGAACTCGGGACGTCCTTCGCGGATCAGGTTCTCCAGCGCATCCGCAGTGGCGGCGACGCCCAGCGCTTCCATCTTGTTGCGCGGCGGACGGGCCAGCGCGGCGGCATCTTCCTCTTCGGTGGTGAAGCCGAGTTGTTTTGCGAGTTCCGGATCGAGCGTCGGAATGGTCGCGGCGGTGCCATAATTGGCCTGCGGGGCTTCGTCGAAGCCGCGCGCCTCCGCTGCGGGCGGAGCGGTGAGGGAAGCGTCACGCTTCGCCACATCATCGCGGGTCCCGCGCGTCGACGCCCGCGCACGATGCGCAGCCGCCTCGCCGCCGGCGCGGCGATCCCAGGAATTGTCCGGCGGCGGCTGCAATCCGGTGCCAGAGCCAAGGCCGCTCTCGCCGCGGTTGATCGCGGGATTGAGCAGTTCCGCCAGTGCCGGCCCGATCGGCTGCACATCGGGCCGATGCGCTTTGGATTTCGGGGTTTTGGAGGGCTTTCTGGGATTGTCTGGATTCTTCGCCATGGGGCGAATATGGGATGAGTCCGGCTGACATAAAAGGGAAAACCGCAACGCGAATCTAGCTTCGTCAAGTCGCTGACGGAACCATGAAACCCATCTACAATGCGGATCGTTCCCGCCGCACCGTCAAGGAGACCAGGTGGCCGCTGAAATCAATCCGCTTGCCGGCAAGACCGTCGACCCATCCATGCTAGTGAACGTGCCGCGGCTGGTGACGGCATATTTTGCAGGCAAGCCCGACCCGTCGGTACGGGCGCAACGCGTTGCGTTCGGCACATCGGGGCATCGCGGCTCCGCTTTCAACAACGCGTTCAACGAGGCGCATATCCTGGCGATCAGCCAGGCGATTTGCGATTATCGGGGAAGCCGCGGGATTACCGGCCCGTTATTCGTCGGCATCGACACCCACGCCTTGGCGGAGCCGGCCTTGGCGAGCGCGCTCGAGGTGTTCGCGGCGAACGGGGTCGATGTGATGGTCGACGAGCACGACGGTTATACGCCGACGCCGGTTATTTCTCGCGCGATCCTCACCTACAACAAGGGCCGCGAGAATGGCTTTGCCGACGGCGTCGTGATTACGCCGTCGCATAATCCCCCCGAGGACGGCGGTATCAAATATAACCCGCCCAATGGCGGTCCGGCGGATAATGACATTACGGCCGACATCGAGAGCGCGGCGAACGGCTTTCTTCAGGATGCTCTGAGCGGCGTAAAACGCATCCCCTATGATCGCGCGCGCAAATCGTCTTGCGTTCATCGCACTGATTACATCGGGCCTTATGTCGCCGACCTCGCCAATGTCGTCGACATGGAAGCGATCCGGACCGCAGGCGTGAAGATCGGGATCGATCCCCTGGGCGGCGCAGGCGTGCACTACTGGCAGCCTATCATCGAGCGCTATCGCCTTGCCGCGACGATCGTCAACGATGCGGTCGATCCGACGTTTCGGTTCATGACGCTTGATTGGGACGGGAAAATCCGGATGGACTGCTCGTCGCCTCATGCGATGGCGCGGCTGATCGGCATGCGCGACAGGTTCGATGTCGCCTTTGCCAACGACACCGACGCCGACCGGCATGGGATCGTGACACCCTCGAACGGCTTGATGAATCCAAACCACTACCTTGCCGCCGCGATTTCCTATTTGTTCGAGAATCGTCCGCAATGGAGCAAGAACAACGCGGTCGGCAAAACCATCGTCAGCAGTGCGATCATCGACCGCGTCGCGAAAAAGCTCGGCCGCAGGCTTGTCGAAACCCCCGTTGGGTTCAAATGGTTCGTCGATGGCCTCAGCGACGGGTCGTTCGGACTCGCCGGCGAGGAAAGCGCCGGTGCCTCTTTCCTCAGGCAGGACGGATCGGTGTGGACGACCGACAAGGACGGCATTATCCTGGGGCTGTTGGCCGCCGAGATGACCGCGCGAACCAGGCGCGACCCCAGCCAACTATTCGATAGCTTGACCAGCGAACTGGGCGTGCCGTTTTACGAACGGATCGACGCGCCCGCGACGCCTGCACAGAAGAATCTGTTGAAGGCGCTTTCGCCCGAGAAGCTCGCGATGGCAGAACTTGCCGGTGAGCCGGTTCGCGAGACGCTCACTGTCGCTCCCGGAAACGGTCAACCCTTCGGTGGGATCAAGGTCATTACCGATAGTGGATGGTTTGCGGCGCGGCCTTCGGGCACCGAAGATGTTTACAAGATCTATGCCGAGAGCTTCCGCAGCCAAACTCACCTGCGGCAAATACAGCGAGAAGCTCAGCGCGCCATCGACAGCGCCTTCAAGAGTTGAGTGAGCGGGTCCTGCGATGACGCCCGGGATCGCTGGACGAGCCGCTCCGAAACGAAAACCGCAATCAACTCCGCGCGACTTGCTCAACCGGCATGACGGTGAATCTTGCCGATGAGCTTGCCGCGCGCGGCGGGTCCGGCCGCGGCGCGGATGATCCAGCGCCGGAAAGCGGCGAAATCGCGCTGCTCGGTCTGAAAACTGCGATAGATCAGATACCAGCGCATGCCTTTCGGCACCGTCAGTGCAAAAGGCGCGATCAGCCGTCCGGCGGCGAGGTCGTCATCGATGTAGGGCCGGATGCCCATTGCAACGCCTAAGCCGTCGACCGCGGCCTGCAGCGCCTGGCCGTAATATTGAAACTCCGGTCCGCGCGCCGTCACCCGCGCGACGCCGGCGGCCTTCAGCCACAACGGCCAGTCGTTGGGCGAATGCGCCACGCGCAACAGGCTCGGCCCTTTGAGATCGCCGGGCCGTTTCAATGGCGCCGCCAGCCGCGGCGCGCAGACCGGCAACAGATCGCCGGCGAACAGCGGTTCGGCGACCAGGCCCGGCCATTCGCCATCGCCGAGCTTGATGCCGCAGCTCCAGTCGTTGCCGAACGGCGCGGCCGCGCCCCCGGTGGTGATCCGCACCTCGATGTCGGGCTCGGCTTGCCGAAAATCCGCCAGGCGCGGGATCAGCCAGCGCAGCGCGAAGGTGGGGCCGACGCCGATGGTCAGCACCCGGACGCTGGACGCAGCTGTAACCTGCGCAGTCAGGCTTGCCAGTGCATCGAAGATCGGCGTTAGCCCACTCTGGTAGGCGCGCCCTGCCGGTGTCATTGCGAGCCGGTTCGCCTTGCGCTCGAACAAGGCGACGCCGATCCGTTGCTCCAACAGATGCACCATCCGGCTGACCGCCGCCGCCGACACGTTGAGCTCGGCACCGGCTCCGGCGAAGCTTCCGCTTCGCGCCGCGGCTTCGAACGCCTTGATGCCGTTGAGAAATAACAGCCGCCGCATTCCACCCTCAGGAAAACTGATGCCAAGCCAAGATAACCCAGTTTGTATACCAAGTCCAAGCAAGGCAGAAATATCAGCGGAGATTCGAATGACGCCGCTTCTGATTGCAGCACTTGGCCTGCTGATGGTCGCGACAGCGTTTCTGTCCGGCCTGTTCGGCATGGCCGGCGGCCTGATCCTGATCGGCGTGTTGCTGACCATCCTGCCGCTTCCCTCCGCGATGGTGCTGCACGCGATCACGCAGATGGCTTCCAATGGCTGGCGCGCCCTTTTGTGGCGGAGCCACATAAGGTGGCGGCCGGTTGCGATCTATCTCATCGGATGTGCGGTCGCGCTGGCGGCGTGGTCGATCACCCGCTATGTGCCGGACAAGCCGATAGCGCTGCTTTTGCTGGGGGTGACGCCGTTCATGGCGCGGCTGACGCCACCGGGCCTGACGCCCAATCCCGAAAGCATCTGGCAGGGCACTTTCTATGGCTCCATCTGCATGGGGCTGATGCTGATGACCGGCGTCTCCGGACCGCTGATGGACACCTTCTTTCTCGGTGGAAAATTCGATCGCCGCGGCATCGTCGCGACCAAGGCCGCCTGCCAGGTGGCCAGTCATTTCGTCAAGCTGATCTACTTCGGCGGCATCATCGATCAGGCTGCCACGCTCGATCCAATTCTTGCCGTTGTCGCCGTCGCGGCGTCGATGACCGGCACCACGCTGGCGCGGCGCTTCCTGGATGCGATGACCGACCTGCAATTTCGGACCTGGGCGGGGCGCCTGATCACGACGGTGGCCGGCTATTACATCATTTACGGAAGCTGGTTGCTGCTCGTGCACAGCAATGCTTTTGCCTTTTGAGAGGGAGAAAACCCGATGGTCGAGACGGCGGATCCGCTGGTGCTTGATCTTGTCGAATGGATCGCAAGCGAGCCGCGGCCTTATTCCGAAGTGATCGCGACCTGGCGCACATCGTGCCCGCGGCTGACGATCTGGGAGGATGCAGTCGATCGCGGATACGTCGCACGCGAAACTGTTGCAGGTCTCGGATTGATCGTGACGGTTACCGAACACGGCGAAAGGCTGCTGCGCGAGCACGGCCGCGTCAGCTGACCCGGTCGCGTCAGGGGTGTGGCGGCAGTTGCGTCATCGAGATCGGGATGTCACTACGCTACCTTCGATTTGGTCTGCCGCACCACGCGAGGTGGCACGCTCGAAAACAATGAGCTCAGCCCTTCGGCCATCGTTGGGTGCGCAAAATCTGCGTCAGCAAGGGTTGAGTAGGAAAGGCCTGCCAACATTGCCGTTTGCACCGCAGCCATAACTTCACCGGCCCCGGCACCAATCATCGTGAAGCCAAGGATGCGATCGTGGCTGTCACCAACAAGAGCTTTCATAAAGCCTTGCCTCTGATCGGTCGCCTGCGCTCCAAGCACAGAGTCCATCGGCAGCTTTGCAACGCGGGCGAGGACACCTTGGCGTTTCGTTTCAGCTTCGCTCAGCCCTACGCGAGCCAGCGGGGGATCAGTGAACATGCAATATGGAACCAGCCGATCGCGCGTGCTGCGATTTCGCCCTGCGAGATTGTCACGTATGATTCGAAAATCGTCTTCGGATATGTGCGTGAATTGTGGGCTGCCGGCGCATTCCCCCACCGCCCATACGTCTGGCGCACTCGTCTCCAATCGGTCATTGACGCGAATGTAACCGCGTCCGTCCAAATCAACGCCGGCTTCCTCAAGTCCAATTCCGGCGGTATTCGGAATGCGCCCAACCGCGACCAGGATGTCGCTGCCATCGACGCGTCGCTCACCAGAAGGGGTGCGCACAGTAAGCGTAGCCTTGTCTCCCGATCGCCCGGATACCTGGAGCAGCTCGGCCTCGACAAGAACTTGAATACCCTCGTCGCTGAGAATACGCCGCATCTCCCGTGACACGTCGATGTCCTCACGAGCCAAGAGCTGAGGACCGGACTCGATGATACTCACATCGCTACCAAAGCGACGAAAAGCCTGTGCCAATTCCAGACCGGAATAGCCCCCACCGACCACAATCAGGTGTTGTGGCAAATAATCAAGCTCCAGCGCCTCGACATGCGTAAGGGGTTGAGCCTCCTCCAGGCCAGGCACATTCGGAATTGCCGCATGCGTTCCGACGTTAAGGAAAACCTTATCGGCCGCGAGCACACGGGTTCCTCCGTCGTTCAGTTTCACCTCGAGGGTCTTCGGCGCCACAAAACGGCCGCTGCCCATGATCAATTCGGCACCGCTCGCCTTATAGATCTGCAGGTGCTTCGCAATTTGACGTTCCACCATCTCACGTTTGCGCTGACGAACTATTGCCATGTCGACAGTGACGGAACCGGTCACCGTGCCATAGTGCCTGCCGTTGCGCGCGAGCTGCGCGACCTTCGCGCTTGAAATCTCGTTCTTGCTGGGCATACAGGCGATATTGGGACAGGAGCCGCCAACCCAATGTGTCTCCACGACGGCAGTCCGTCGTCCCGATTGCGCCATGTGCCAAGCGATAAGCTTGCCGCCCGTCCCGCTGCCAAGGACGAGAACCTCCAACTGCTCTGATTGAGGCATGTGCTTCTCCTCTTCTTGATCGCACCGGAGCAAGGTTTGCATCTGCCAGAAGTTCCTCGTCCGCGCGGTCGTGCTGCGGATTTTCGCCCCGGCGCTGCCACGGTTGCCCGTGTCGCGGGGCTCCGCCTGTTCGGACGGACAGTGGCCACAGGTATACCGCCAGGTATGGCGCGAAACGCCTGGGCAGCGCCCATAACCATCTCCGCATGGGGGCGGGTGCGGAACGCAGATCAATTCGCCGGGATGCGAAACGCCCGCCATTGACTTCGCGGTCTTGATGCATGAACTTCATGCAATCGCATCCATTTTGGGTGTGCACTCCGCAGCAGCACAGGATCGTCGCTATGAT
>DASXJV010000066.1:0-2346 GCA_036497205.1 Bradyrhizobium sp. | reverse complement strand
CGCGCGGGAGTCGGTGGCGAGGCGCACGCGATAGCCACGCCTGATCAGTTCGACGCCAAGCGCCTCGGCGGGAAACAGATGACCGCCGGTGCCGCCCGCAGCCAGCAGAATCAAAGGCGCAGTGTCCATTGGGGCGACCTTTGCAAAAAATAAGGTACCGTTATTGCGAGCCAACGGGTCGGCGCCAACGGGTCGCGCGAATGCTCGCCCGATGACAGGCTCCGCGAGGCGATCCAGAGTTTGCAGGACAAAATAGAACTGGATTGCTTCTTCACTTCGTTCCTCGCAATGACGAAAAGCGCGTCTTTGCCGTGAGGTCAAGCGTAGCTGCGCACGGCGTTGGCGTCGCCAATCGATTCCATTTCGGTGCGCGGCCGGTGCCGTGTCAGAGCCAGCATCATGCCGACGCCGTAAGCCAGCGAGATGATCGAAGATCCGCCATAGGAGATGAACGGCAGCGTCATGCCCTTGGCCGGGATCAGCTGCAGGTTGACCGACATGTTGATCGCCGCCTGCATGCCGAACAAAATCGTCAGGCCCGACGCGGCAAACCGCGAGAACATATCCTCGGTGGCGTAGGCGCGCGATAACGCACGGATCACGACGAAGGCAAACAGCGCGAGCAGCGCGAGGCAAAGGATGATTCCGAATTCCTCAGCCGCCACCGCGAACACGAAATCGGTATGGCTGTCCGGCAGGTTGCGCTTGGCGATGCCTTCACCCGGTCCAAGTCCGAACCAGCCGCCGTTGGAGAATGCCTCCATGGCGGTATCGACCTGAAACGTATCTCCCGACGCGGGATTCATGAAACGCTTGATGCGCCCCGCCACGTGCGGCACCAAAAGATAGGCTCCGAACAGGCCGGCGCTCGCGGCGCCCGCGAGCCCCAGCACCCATATCATCCGCATGCCGGCGATGAAAAACAAAGCGCCCCATACCATCAGGATCAGCATGGTCTGGCCGAAATCCGGCTCCATCACCAACAGCGACACCAGCATCATCAGCAACACCAACGCCATCGAGGTCGCGGGCATTTCCGGCCGCCGCGCCGATTCCGCAAACAGCCACGCCGCTACCACCACGAACGCGGGCTTGGCGGATTCGGAAGCCTGGATATTGAGGCCGATCAGGGTGATCCAGCGCCGCGAACCCTTGACCTCAGGGCCGACCAGCAGGGTCGCCACGATCAGCACGATGCTGACCGCGAACACGATCAGCGCGGTGCGGCGAATCTGCCGCGGTGACAGGAACGACACGCCGATCAGCACGATAAAGGACGGCAGCAGGAGCAATACATGGCGGTTGAAGAAGTGAAACGGATCGAGCCCAATCCGTGTCGCCACCGGCGGACTGGCCGCCAGCGAAAGAATAATACCGCCCAGCATCAGCGCGATGATCGCCGCCAGCAGCAGGCGATCCACGGTCCACCACCATTCGCTTAAGGGGGTGCGTTGTTCACGGGAGATCATGGGCGGTCCCAACAGGCAGAGGTTTGCCCATTGGTCGCCCATGATGGTTTCCGAAGGGTTAATGAAATGGGAATGTTTTTAACGAGAGGACGGCGCAGTGTGAGCCGCAACAAAGACCGTCATACCCGCGAAAGCGGGTATCCAGTACGCCGCGACCTTAGCGATTTAGCCGCACCGGCTCTGGAATACTGGATCATCCGCCTTCGCGGATGATGACAGTGAAGGCCCTCACACCACCGGCTTGACGCCCGGCAGCGCCGTGACGAGATCGCGGAACCGCGCGCCGCGAATTTCAAAATTGCGGTACTGGTCGAACGACGCGCAGGCCGGCGACAGCAGCACCACCGGCTCTGCCAGCCCGGAGGCTTCCGCATCTTCAGCGGCATTGGCGACCGCAACCTCAAGCGTTTCCGAGATCTCGTGCGGCACCCGATCGCCGAGAGTTTCAGCGAATTCCTGTGCGGCTTCGCCGATCAGATAGGCCTTGCGGATGCGCGGGAAATATTCGGTCAAACCCGTGATGCCGCCGAGCTTAGGCTTGCCGCCCGCGATCCAGAAAATATCGGCGAAAGACGACAGCGCATGCGCCGCCGCATCGGCATTGGTGCCCTTGGAGTCGTTGACGAACAGCACGTTGCCGCGACGGCCGACCTGCTCCATGCGATGCGCGAGACCGGGAAAGCTGCGCAGGCCGTTTTGCAGGACTTCCATTGAGATACCGAGCGCCAGCGCGCAGGCGGAAGCGCAGGCGGCATTCTGCGCGTTGTGCGCCCCGCGCAGCGAACCGATGCCGCCGATCCGCGCGATCTCGCTACGCGCGCCCCCCGAGGCGCGCCAGATGGTTTCGCGCTCCACATAAACGCCGTCCGGCAGCGGG
>DASXJV010000065.1:0-3549 GCA_036497205.1 Bradyrhizobium sp. | reverse complement strand
GCCAAGGTCGGGCCATGAAACAGCTCCAGCACGAATTGATTGGGCCCGATCTGGTCGAGCGGAACCACGGCGGGATGGCGGAACGTGGCGTAGGCCTCATTCGCCATGCGGCCGAGATCGGCCTCGGAAATCTCGCCGCCGACAAACGGACGGATCACATCGACCGCGACTTCCCAATATGGCCGGCCGAAAAATCCGGCGATGGTCTCGCCCGAAAGCTGCGGCCACGCTTCAGGCACGTAGAGGCCGCCGTCGCGGGCGAGCCCGGTCAGCATCACGTCGCAGAAACCCAGTGCGGGGGCCTCCCCCCGGGTCGAAATGTATCGCGTCAAACCGCCCTCCAAAGGCTTAAGGTTTCCGCCAAGCCTTTGATATTGATCGAGTATCTAAGTTTGCCGATGGCAAAGTCGAGCGGCACCATAAAGCGTTTTCGGGACAATGGGAAATGCCACAATGGTGGAGAGATCTGGGCGTCTGGCGCGCTTTCACCCTTCCAGATGCGCCTTTTCAGGCGCTTCGCGAACCATAGCGGGCCGTCGTCGTCAGGCGAAGCCAATCAAATAATTGTCAAGGAAATCAAAGCCGCGTTCGAGCCTGCGGAGCATGAGTCCGGACATGGCGGGCACCTTTGAGACATGCCGACCGGCTCTGAACTGGTCTGTTCATCGGAGCAGATCGGAAGCGAGCGCCGGAAGGTCGAAGCGGCGGTTTTGAACCGGAGCAGAAAAGAACAGCACGGCTGACCCAACGTGGCTCAGAGTATCCGTTCTCCGACGCTTAAGTGTCGCAGCGTACACGCATTGCAATGTCTTGCAGAAGGGCCGGAAAGGTCTCAATATTCGTGATCAGGGGTCTTCTTCGGATCCCGCTCAGTGCGACCGGTTGGATCTAGATTCGGCAGATTTTCCTCCGTCCGATTTTGGAGTACGCACATGGCAACATTCACAAGATCGCAAAGGCTGTTGGTTTCCGCGGGAGCTGCGGCGCTCGGCGGCGCTGCACTGGCGACCTTGGCGGCTGGGAACATCATTTCCCTCGCGGGTGCGCGCGCAACCGCCTTGGACATATCGCCGCCATTCGTCGGCCCGGATTTTCCGGTCTGCCACACGCCGGCCGCAACCGGCTTGCCGAACATGATGCTTCGCCTGACACAGACCGAAGTGCCACGCGCCGAGATGAGCGCAGCGAGCTCCGCGCCGGCATTCGCGGACACCGAGCCGCCGCTGTGGTCCGGCCTCGGCTCTATCACTTACAAGATCACGACCGCGAACGAGCGCGCACAGGCTTATTTCGATCAGGGCCTGCGTCTCGCCTACGCATTCAATCACGGCGAGGCGCAGCGCGCGTTCCGCACCGCGCAAAAGCTCGATCCCGACTGCGCCATGTGTTTTTGGGGCGAGGCGCTGGTGCTCGGTCCCAACATCAATCTTCCGATGCAGGAGGACGCGGTCGCGCCCGCCTACGCCGCCGCGCAGAAGGCGAAGGCGCTTGCCGGCAAAGCAGGCCCACGCGAGCAGGCGCTGATCGGCGCTCTCGCGGTGCGCTACGGCAGCGATCCGAAGGCCGCCCGCGCGCCGTTCGACGCAGCCTACGCGGCCGAGATGGCGAAGGTCGCAGCGCAGTTTTCCGACGACGACGAAATCGCCACGCTCCATGCCGAGGCGGTCATGGATCTCAGCCCCTGGAACTACTGGAAGCCGGGCGGCCGCGAACCCAACCCGCAAAGCGTGGCAATCGTTCCGACGCTGGAGCGCGTGCTGAAGCGCAACCCGAATCATACCGGTGCAATTCACTTCTACATCCATGCCGTCGAGGCGTCGGACCGGCCCAAACGCGCCGAGCCCTATGCCGACCGATTACGCGGTGCGATCCCCGGTGCCGGCCATCTCGTGCACATGCCGAGCCACATCTACTATCGGGTCGGCCGCTATCTCGACGCGCTGCAAGAAAACAAGGCTGCGGTCAAGGTCGATGAAAAATACCTGGCCGATACCAGCGCGCCGATGGGCGTCTATCGGCTCGGCTATTATCCCCACAACGTGCACTTCGTGATGGCGTCGGCGCAGATGGCCGGCGACGGCCCCACCGTGATCGCCGCCGCCGAGAAGCTGGGCCAGCTCATTCCCGACGAGGCTGCGCGCGGTATTGCGATGGTGCAGCCCGTCAAGGCAGCGCCTTATTTCGCATACGCGCAGTTCAGCACACCCGAGACCATTTTGGCACTGCCCGATCCCGGCGATGCCATCCCTTATATCAAGGCGATGTGGCTGTACACGCGCGGTGTCGCGCTGGCGGCGCGCCGTGACTTCACGGGCGCGACGGCGGCGGCCAATGCAATCGAGACGCTGGAGCGCACCGCCGACTTCAAGCTGCTGAAGGAGTCAAACGTCCCGGCACAGGAGGTGCTTCGCATCGCGCGCACCGTGATCCTGGCGCGCGTGGCCCAGGCCAAAGGCGACAAGCGCACAGCCATTGCGCGGTTCGAGCAGGCGGCTGCATTGCAGGACGCGCTGTCCTACACCGAGCCGCCCTATTGGTACTACCCAATCCGCCAATCTCTTGCCGCCGCCTTGCTGCAGGCTGGCCGCTACGCTGAGGCGGAGCGACAGTTCCAGCGTGCGCTCAGCCGGGCGCCATCCAACGGCTGGTCGTACTACGGGCTGGCGGAACTACATAAGTCACGCGGCAACACCACCGCGGCGCGCAAGGCCGAGGCTGACCTTGCCAGAGTCTGGATTGGCGACCGCAGGCTTTTGCAGATTTCCAATCTCTGAAGCTCGCGCGCATCGGTGCCGTGGTCGGGTGCCCCCTCATAAAGGGCGCCATGCCCGTTGACGCTGTCACCCGGGTTTTAGAGCGTTTTCAAGCGAAGTGGCGACCGGTTCGCGTTAAGAAAACGCGTCAAATCAACGGGCGCGACCTCGGAATACCGCTCGCGGTGCTATTTGCATCCCGAAGTGGAAGGCTATTCCTTACCGCCAAGGCGCTGTCGTATTCTAACTAAAAGCACTCAATACAATTTCGGAATTCAACAAGAGTTTTCTGAATCGCGTGCGACCGCTGGCGTCAACTCAGTCACACGACCAGATCGTGGGACACATAGGTAACGAAGGTACCTTTAGCCTGGTCCGTCACGACACTGAAATTATCGGCTGAGTAATGCCCCAGCAGAGACAGCTCGGCGGTTTGTGCTCCGTCTGAAATCGTCAGCGTCCCGCCGGTTCCCGCTACGTTTTCACGGTAGCCTATCGATGCTGTGCTAAAATCTACATTCGCAAGGTCGATACGGTCTGAACTGTCAAAGCCGGAGATCGAGCCCTTGAAATGGAATGAATCTCCGAGCTTCAGCGTACCGGCAGCGCCCGATCCAAACGCCACATTGGCTGTCGAGGATGACTCGAAATCAAGCGTCCCAGCGCCGTCAATGATCGCGCTGCCGTTCCCGCTCAATTCGCCCAGAACCGTGAGGGTAGCTCCGTTGGCCCACAAGGCACCCGAATTCGCGATTGAACTTGCAACCGTCAGCCCGCCGCTGCCGGACGCTTCCAG
>DASXJV010000064.1:0-5713 GCA_036497205.1 Bradyrhizobium sp. | reverse complement strand
CAGCAGCGCCGGTCCCTGACTGGCAAGGCTAGCGCTCTGGGCGGAAAGCTGCAGGCTGGCCGCGAGACGGGGAATGTCCCGTCCGCTGAGCTCAATCATCCTCCCGCCGAGATGTCCCAGCACCATGCCGGCGACGGCGCTGATGACGATCGCCATGCCCGCGATCACGGCGAAGGCGGCAAACAGGCTGCCCCTGACACCCCACTGCGGATGCAAAAATCTTAAGGGCCAGCCAAGTTTACCGATCGTAAATCGCGCCGCCATGCTGTCCCCGCCCGCTAGATCGCCAGGATGAATCGTTGGGAAGCAGTATCGCGTTACCAGGTTAATAAAATCGGGAACGACTTCCGCGATTTTGCGCTCTGAAACAAAAAGGCCGGCGTAAAGCCGGCCTTTCCGCAAGTTTTCGATCGGACGCGGATCAGTACTTCGCGACGACCGGGCCACCCCAGTTGAAGCGGTAGTTCACGGCTGCCTTGACGGTATGCTCGTCGTCGCGGAACCGGGTGCCGACGATGTCGGAGGGACCGGATGTGAACGTGGTGTCGCCGAAATTGTAGTACTGGTATTCGACCTTGGCGGACCAGCTCGGCGCGAACATGTATTCGAGGCCGGCGCCGACGGTGTAGCCGTCGCGATGATCGCCGTCGGTCGTGAACGCCTGCGGCGTGCCGTTGATGCTTACGCCCAGGTTATTACGATCCTTCCAGGCAAAACCGCCCTTGCCGTAAAGCAGGGCCGGGCCCCAGGTGTAGCCAAGCCGACCGGTGACCGATCCAAGCTGGTCGCTATTGGAGGTCACGAGAGTGCCGCCCGGGAAGAGCACGCCGGTGTCGTTGCTGGCAAGCCAGCTGTACTGGGCTTCGATACCGATAACCCAGCTGGGGGCGAACTGATAATCGGCGCCGCCCTGCACGCCGCCGAAGAAGCGGCCATTGTTGCCCGTCAAGCTATTGTCGCCCGCGAAAGCGCCGCCGAGGTGACCGCCGATGTAGAAGCCGGTCCAGTTGTAGATCGGAGCCGCGTAAGCCGGAGGGGCTTTGGTGTAGGTGCGGGCCGGAAGATCGGCTGCGAGTGCTGGCACGGTCGCGCCGAGAGCAACGAGGGCCACAGTACCGAGTAGAAACTTCTTCATTTAGTTAGTTCTCCAGACAGTCATTAGGTTTTCTAGATTGGCCGCATATCGGCATCGTCTATGGCCCGGACTTAGCCAGCTTTTGTCTAAAAAGCTGTCACTCATGGGCCACACTCAGTGACTTCCTAACCTGCTGGGGAACAACAACTTTTTGTGACTAATGAAGTCCTAATCAAGCCTAAAAGAAGCCTTAATTTTGGACCGAGCCTGCTGGAACGGTGAGTTGAGCATGGCGCGACGTGTCGCGATCGGTATGCGTCAGCATCCCCCCGGGTCTAACGCTGCATCTGCATCATCTGATCCATCGGCATCATGTTGTGGTTCAGGTTCGCCATAATCCAGAGCGATCCCACCATCACCAGCATGACGATCAGGACACCGAAAGCGAGCGCAAGCACGTTATTGGTGTTGTCGGGCCCGGTGGTGATGTGCAGGAAGAACACCAGGTGCACGCCCATCTGAGCGATCGCCAAGACCACGAGCGCCACCGGAATGCTCGGCTCCCATACGAGATCGGTGCGCGCGACAAAAAAAGAGGTTGCGGTCAGCAGAATGGCGAGCCCCAATCCGGTGAGATAACCGACGACCCGCTGTCCGATGCTGCTGCCTTTCAAGTGCTCGTCGCCCGGCGCGACGTCGCTATCGTGGACGGATTGATGGTGTCCATTGGTCATTTCGCGCTTCCCAAGAGGTATACGATGGTGAACACGGCGATCCAGATGATGTCGAGCGCATGCCAGAATAGTGCAAAGCACAGGATGCGGCGCTGGATGTCTGGCCTGAAACCCTTGGCGTAAACCTGCGCCATCATCGTCACCAGCCACAGAATGCCGCCTGAGACGTGCAGCCCGTGGCAACCCACCAGCGTGAAGAAGGCCGATAGAAACGCGCTCCGCGTCGGCCCGGCGCCGCGAATAACGAGGCTGGCGAATTCCTGCCCTTCAAGGGCGAGGAAGCCGAGGCCGAGGACGCCGGTGACGGCCATGGCAAGCTGGAACCAGGTCGTGCTGCGGGCATCGGCCGCGATGGCGGCCATGCCGCAGGTAAAACTCGATGCCAGCAGGAACGCGGTTTCGATCGCGACGCCGTCCAGGTCGAACAGCTGGCGCCCGGTCGGCCCACCGGCCGTCTGCCCCAGCAGAACGGCGTAGGTGGCGAAGAAGGCCGAGAACATGACCATGTCGCTGAGAATGAAGATCCAGAAGCCATAACCGGTGACGATGCGCTTTGGCGCCGGACCACTCCACTCGCGCCCAGCGGAGCCATGATGCGCTTCGGTCAATGCAACTGTGCTCATTCGGCAGCCTGTTTGCTAAGGATCGCATGACGCTGCGTTCTAAAGCGGCGGTCGATGCGCGCGACTTCGTCTGCCGGGATGGTGTCCTCGTCGTGATCGCGCCAGGCGAACACGATGAAGGTGGCAAAGGCGCCGATCGCCCCTGCGGCAACCATCCACCAGATGTGCCAGATCAGGGCGAAGCCCATGACGGTGGCGAAGAACGCACAGACGAAGCCGGTAGGTGAGTTGCGCGGGATCTCGATGTCTCGATATTCCGGTTTCCTGTCAGACCGTATCTGCCCGGCCGCGGGGTGCTTGAGCTTCCAATAGGCGTCTTCGCCGGAGACCTCGGGCAGCACCGCAAAATTGAAGGCCGGCGGCGGCGAAGCGGTCGCCCATTCCAGCGAGCGGCCGTCCCAGGGATCGCCGGTTTCGTCGCGCAGTTTCTCGCGCCGGCGAATGCTGACGACGAGCTGGGCGATTTGAAGCACGATGCCGCACAGGATCAGGGCTGCGCCAAAGGCGGCAACGATCAGCCAGGGACGCCATTCCGGCACGTCATAGTGCTGCATTCGCCGCGTCATGCCGAGCAGGCCGAGGACATAAAGCGGCATGAAGGCGACGTAGAAGCCGACCAGCCAGCACCAGAATGCCGCTTGCCCAAGGCCTTCGTGAAGCTTGAAACCAAACGCCTTGGGAAACCAGAAGGTGTAGCCCGCGAACGCGCCGAACAGAACGCCGCCGATGATGACGTTGTGGAAGTGCGCAACCAGGAACAGGCTGTTGTGCAGGACGAAGTCGGCGGGCGGCACCGCCAGCAGCACGCCGGTCATGCCGCCGATGATGAACGTGACCATGAAGCCGATCGACCACAATAACGGCGTCTGAAACCGTACTTTGCCGCCATACATCGTGAACAGCCAGTTGAAGACCTTCACGCCGGTCGGCACCGCGATGATCGTGGTCGCGATGCCGAAGATCGCGTTGACGTCGGCGCCGGCGCCCATGGTGAAGAAGTGATGCAGCCATACCATGAAGGAGAGGATGCAGATCGCCATGGTCGCGGCCACCATCGAGCGGTAACCGAACAACGGCTTGCCGGAAAATGTCGCGAACACTTCCGAAAAGATGCCGAACGCCGGAAGCACGAGAATGTAGACTTCCGGATGACCCCAGGTCCAGATCAGGTTCATGAACATCATCATGTTGCCGCCGGACTCGTTGGTAAAAAAATGAAAGCCGAGATAGCGGTCGAGCAGCAGCATCGCCAATGTCGCGGTTAGGATAGGAAATGCCGCGACGATCAACAGATTTGTCGCCAGCGTGGTCCAGCAGAACATCGGCATGCGCAGGTAGCTCATGCCCTTGGTGCGTACCTTGAGCACGGTGGTGACGAGATTGATGCCCGAGACCAGCGTGCCGACGCCTGCTATCTCGAGCGACCAAAGATAATAGTCGACGCCGACGCCGGGCGAATAAGTGAGCTCCGACAGCGGCGGATACGGCAGCCACCCGGTGCGCGCGAATTCGCCGACCACCAGAGATATGTTGATGAGCAGCGCCCCGGTGGCGGTCAGCCAGAAGCCGACCGAGTTGAGGGTCGGAAAAGCGACATCGCGGACGCCGAGTTGCAACGGCACGACGAAGTTCATCAGTCCGATCATGAACGGCATGGCGACGAAGAAGATCATGATCGTGCCGTGCGCCGAGAAGATCTGGTCGTAATGTTCCGGCGGAAGGAAACCTTGGCCATGGAACGCAACCGACTGCTGCGCTCGCATCATGATGGCGTCGGCAAAGCCCCGTAGCAGCATCACCATGGCGAGCAGCGTGTACATCACGCCGATGCGCTTGTGGTCGACGCTGGTGATCCACTCCCGCCACAGATAAGGCAGGTGTCCCCTGATGACGACCCAGGCGAGGACAGCCAGAATGGAGAGCGCGACGACGCCGGAGGCGATCATCGGGATCGGCTGATCGAAGGGAATGGCGGCCCAGGTGAGCTTACCGAGCATCGGCGACTCCTGCCGGCAGTGCAGCTCCTATCACGCCCGACGGCGCGCCCGGCGACGGCGGTATCTTCCGCGTCGCGATCGATCGGAAGAGATCCGGGTCGGCCAGGCGGTATATGGCCGGCGTGTTCTTCATCGATGGCTTGGCGATCTGTTCATAGCTGCGCGCGTCAAGCGACTTCTCCGCATGTGAGGCATCCTGCGTCCATTTCGAAAACTGCTCTGGCGGCACGACATGGACGTCGAAGTGCATGTCGGAAAATCCGTCGCCGCTGAAATGCCCCGAGAGGCCTTGAAGAGTCCCGGGCTTATCCGCCTGCAGGTTGAGCCGGGTGGTCATGCCGTACATCGTGTAGATCAGGCTTCCGAGTTGCGGGATGAAGAACGCGTTCATCACGCTTGCCGAGGTGAGTTGGAATTGCAGCGGCACGCCGGCGGGAACGGTGAGCGTATTGATGGTTGCGACTTTCTGGTCGGGATAGATGAACAGCCATTTCCAATCGAGAGACACCGCCTGGATCGTCAGGGGCTTCGAAGGTCCTTCGATCGGCTTCGCCGGATCGAGCTGGTGGGCGCCGATCCATGCAACGCCGCCGAGCAGAATGATGGTGAGTGTAGGGATCGACCACACGACAAGCTCGATGCGGCCCGAATACTCCCAGTCCGGCAAGTGCAACGCCCTGCCGTTGGACGCCCGAAACCAGTAGGCAAAGGCAAAGATCGCGACGATCGTTGGCACTACGATCGCCAGCATGATCGCGACAGAGTCGATCAGGATGGTTTTTTCGGCGGCTCCGATCGGACCCTGTGGATCAAGGATATTCATCGCCCAACCAGAGAATTGAACCAGTGATGACGACGCGGTGCCACAGACCGCTGGCACGACCGTGCGAAGTCGCGAGCGCTCTTCGCGTCACTTGGATTTTCTTACTTGAATTTCGGAATCACCGGGGCGGTTATGCGCGGCGGCGGCAGCGGGGCTACCCTGGAAGCGTTTCCGACCCCGCTCGGATCGACCGCTACATTGTTCATTCCACCAGCGTTTGCTGGGCCCTGCGCAATACCACTGATCGGCACATTTCCCGTTGCCGCCGAACCTGCGCTTCGCGCAAATTGCGCCAATGAAGCCGCAGGGGTGGCCAGGACCACGAAGAGTGCGAAAGCGATTTTTACCGCAGTGTTCGGCATGGGGAAGCTCCACTATGATTCACTAGGACGCCAAACGCGTGAAGCCGATGTAGGTTCGCAATCCGCCGACACCACTAAATTGAAATTTAGGAAAGCATT
>DASXJV010000063.1:0-7586 GCA_036497205.1 Bradyrhizobium sp. | reverse complement strand
GAGATGACCCTGAAACGGTCAAATTGACCGGCATCTATCACAATCTGATCCGCCGCTGGGCCCAGGTATGAATACTTCACTAGGCGCGATCCCGGAGATGTTATACTATAACGCCGCGAGTGGGCAGACGGCCCTCCAGTCGAGGCGCATGCCGGCATGAGATGGTTCCGATCAAACCTCAGACTTGCGTCGCGGCTCGCGCTTTTCGCGCTCGCGATCCAGTTCCTGCTGTCGTTTGGACATTTCCACGGCAGCCGTGCGCAGGCGGCGCCCGCATTGGCGAAGCAATCGAGCCATCAATCGAGCCATTACGACACTGTTCGTTTTGCGGCCACGCCTTCACGGGCATTGGACAGAGCTTCGCATGAGGACGCATCTCGCCCAGTCCAGTTAAAGGCCTGCTCCGATCATGAGTCCGGCGGCCAGCCAACCGATGACTGCGCAATCTGTGCCGTCATGGCGCTGGCCAACACGCTGGTGGTCGCCACACCGCCTTATCTGCTGGGGCCTCAAGCTGCTGTGTTCTTGTATTTGTCCACCGACACTGAGCTCGTCGATCTGAACTCTGCTCGCGTCGCTTTTCAGTCTCGCGCTCCCCCGATCTCCTGACATCGAGGGCTCTGCGAATCAGGATGGGTCCGGCGTCGGGCCGCGTCCTGGTTTCTATCTCGGCAGCTCGCAAAAAGCAGTGGCTGACCGGATGCATACGGCACAATTTGATTGATCCACTACTGGGCGAAATATGAACACGTCACCTCTTCGAGCGATTTATGGTGTGATCTTCGCGCTGGCGATGCTGTTGCCGGCCTCGCCATCATCAGCGCAACAGCAAACGGCCCCGGTGCCTCAGCAAGCTCCCGCGCTGTCGCAACCGCAAGCGCCAGCGATCCCGGCGCAAGCCGCATCGCCGGTGCAGGCTCCAGCGCCCGCGGCCTCCGACGCGACTGCAACTCCCGCCGACGGCGGCAGCCGATCGTTGAAGGCGAGCGCGTCGGCACCGCGCGAGTTGTCGCCCTGGTCGATGTTCTTGTCCGCGGATGTCCTGGTCAAGGCCGTGATGATCGGTCTTGCCTTCGCCTCGCTGGTGACGTGGACCATCTTCATCGCAAAGATGATCGAGCTGTCTCTCATTCAGCGCAAGCTGCGCGCAGCACTCGGCAAGATCAGCGATGCAAGATCGCTGGCGGAAGCGCAATTCGCGCTGGGCGCAAAGGCCGGCGTGCTGTCTTCATTACTCGCCGCAGCGATGCGCGAGGCGCGGCTGTCAGCGGGAATTTCCAGCGACGGCGGCATCAAGGAACGGGCGGCGTCGAGCTTTGCCGAGATCGTTCGCGCCGAAGCGCGCCGGGTCCGCCTTGGCATGGGACTGCTGGCGACCATCGGAGCGACTTCGCCGTTCGTCGGGCTGTTCGGCACGGTGTGGGGCATCATGAACAGCTTTATCGGCATCTCGAAATCGCAGACGACGAATCTTGCCGTCGTCGCGCCGGGTATCGCGGAAGCGCTGCTCGCCACCGCGTTCGGCCTTGCCGCGGCGATCCCGGCGGTGATCATCTACAATCATTTCACGCGCGTGACGAAAGCCTACCTCGAGCTGGTCGGCCGTTCCTCGGGGGCTGCAGCGCGGTTGCTGTCGCGCGATCTCGATCGTACCCATGGCACCACGCATTCGCGCGCGGCGGAGTAGGCAATGGGCGCTTCGATCGCAGATACGGAATTGGACGACGACAGCGATTTCTCGGAAACGCATGAGATCAACGTCACGCCGTTCATCGACGTCATTCTCGTCCTTCTGATTATCTTCATGGTGGCGGCGCCGCTATCGACCGTCGATCTTCCGATCGATTTGCCGTCGTCGACGGCTACGCCGCAGAAGAAGCCGGACAAACCGACCTATGTAAGCATCAAGCCCGATCTCGCGATGGCCATCGGAGAAACCCCGGTCAAGCGGGTCGATCTGGTTCGCAGCCTCGATGCGATGGCTGACGCCAACAAGGATCGCTTTATCTTCCTGCGCGCCGACCGCGCCGTACCCTATGGCGAATTGATGGATGTGCTGGAAATCCTGCGTGCTGGAGGCTACCCGAAGATCAAGCTGGTAGCGCTCGAAGGCGTTCCGGATACGTCTCAGCCGCCTTCAGCGCCTGAAAGTCCAAAACCCTGAGCAGCGGCGATATAACGAGATGTCCAGCCTCGACACCGAACAAAAACCTTCCCGGCGGCTGTGGATTTTCGCAGGATTGGGTGCGCTCGCGCTTCACGTCGGCGGCGGCGCGCTGGCGGTCGCGCATCTGCGGGCCGACGATTTCGATGATTCCCTCGGTGCGCCGGCGATCGAGATCGGGCTGGAACTGATGTCGCCGCATCTCGAAGCCACCAATCTGCCGCCCGGTCCGGACACCGATGCTTCCGTCGCTTCGCCCGCGCTGGCCGAGCAGAAAGCGGAAGTCAAAGAGACGGAGTTGCCGAAGGACGTGCCCACTGAGGCCGACGAGCCCGATCGGGTGGTGACGCCGAACGACTCGAACAAGCCCAAGGAAGAGGATTCGAAAATCGCCGCGGTGCAAACCTCGGCCTCAACGGAATCGGTCGCGGCGGAGGCAACCGCGACTCCGAGTTCCGAGGCTATTCAGCAAGGGCCGCGCTCGGTCGCCCCCGCGCAAGGTACGGGGGAAAGCGCGCGGCGCGTGCGCGCGAGCTGGCAGAAGGAACTGATCGCTCATCTGGACAAGCACAAGCGCTATCCGGCGGAGCGCTCGCGGAAGAGCGCCGAGATCGTGGTCAGTTTCGCGCTCGACCGTATGGGTCATGTGCTCTCGACCAGCATCGTCAAGGGATCGGGCGACAGGGCGTTCGACGAAGCGGCGCTGGCGATGGTGCGACGATCCGATCCAGTACCGCAGCCTCCGCCGCTGGTTGCCGATGAGGGATTGAGTTTTACCCTGCCGGTGATTTTCCGCGTCAAGGGGCGGAGCTGAATTTTGGGGCACCGCTACAGGAATTTTCATCCTTGGGGCCTTCGCATCACTGCATAAGATACCGCAAGCCGACATAAACGACGACGAGGCAAGTGAATATCAGGGCCACGGGAAGCCGAGGCTTTGCGTCCGAACCACCGGCAATTTTGGGCGGCGAAGCTGGCGGTCGTTTGAACGCCGTAACGTTCCCGGTCACCTGACTTTTCGCACGAGCTGGAACATCGGGCGGCTCACCAGCCCCGCCCATTTTTCCGTAGTAAGCCCTGTAAATGAGATTGATGGTGGCTTCAGTTGCCTCGGCCTCTGACATCTCCTTGAGATGCACCTGATAGCTGGCAAGGAAGGTCTGTGCCTCAGCAGGCAGGGCGGAGGCGCCGTTCAGCTTGGCCATCATTTTCCAAGTCGCGAAATCCGCCCGCGCCCTGGTGTCGGCGCGTCGCGCGATCATCATGTCGGCTGCCTTGATCACCATGCCCTCAGCCCTTTTTTGCGGCTCGCTGGAGGTGGGACTATGCGTTGCCGGTTACCACGAGGATTAGCCGGATGACATAGCCGGTCGATGTCCGCAGTATCGCCGAAATAACATCAAGATTTAGACCGAACTGCGAACCGGCCAACGGAAGAATAATCAAAATTCCGATCAGGATCAGCATCCCAAAGGGCTCCAGCCGGGAAAGCGGGTAAGCCAGCACCCGGGGCAATAACCCGACCGCGACCCGCCCGCCGTCCAGCGGAGGAATCGGAAGCATGTTGAAAATCGCCAGCACGACATTGATGACAAGGGCGTTTTTGAGATTGTCGGCAAGCCATTGCGCGGCGCCCGCGGGAAGGAAGGCCAGGACATGAAACGCTGCCGCTGCGAACAGGGCGAGGGCGATATTGGTGGCAGGCCCGGCCAGCGCCACCCAAACCATGTCGATCCGCGGATTGCGAAGGGCGCGGAAGTTCACTGGCACCGGCTTGGCGTACCCGAAAAGGAACGGCGAGTGGGATAGCAGCAGCATTGCCGGCAATATCAGGGTGCCGAACGGATCGATGTGCTTGAGTGGATTGAAACTGACGCGGCCCAGTTCCCAGGCCGTGTTGTCGCCAAAGTGGTGCGCCACAAAACCGTGCGCTGCTTCATGGAATGTGATGGCGATGACGAGCGGCAATACCCAAACCGATACGTCGTAGAGGGTGATATTCAAGGGATGTCCTGACCGGTTTAACGGATAGGGCGACGCTAGCACGTACCCGCTTCAGCTGGGAACCGTCCCTGGATATTGCGGCAAGCCATCGTCGAGCTTCATCCAATCCATCTTCGCCGAGACCCAGATGTGTTCGCTCGGCGCGAATGCGTTGCGGTCATCGAAAGCTGCCAGCGCGATGCCCACAGCCGTGCCGTTTCTGCGCCAGGAAAACAGTCGCGTTCCGCAGATCTTGCAGAAAACCCGGTCGAGGGCCTCCGAAGAGGCATAGCGGGCAGTGTCGCCCTGAACCGTCAGGGCGTTTTGGTCAAAAAGCGCTCGCGCAAAGAAGGGCGATCCCATTGCCTTCTGGCAATTGCGGCAGTGGCAGATGCGGACATTGATCGGCTCGCCCTCCGCCTTGAACCGGACCGCGCCACACAGGCATCCACCTTCCCTGGTCATGATCTCTCCGCCGCAAACCAGTTTTTCTAATATGTCGCGCGACCGCCGGAAATGTCGAACACCGCGCCGGTGGAAAACGCGCAATCCTCCGAGGCAAGCCACGCCACCATCGCCGCGAGTTCTTCCACCAGGACGAAGCGCCCTTTTGGAATCTTCGATAGCATGAAGTCGATATGCTGCTGCGTCATCTGGTCGAAGATGGCGGTCCTGGCGGCGGCAGGGGTCACCGCGTTGACGGCGATTTCGTAACCGGCGAGTTCCTTGCCGAGCGATTTCGTCAGCGCGATAAGACCAGCCTTTGACGCTGAGTAGTGAGCCGCGTTGGGGTTGCCTTCCTTGCCGGCGATCGAAGCGATATTGACGATGCGGCCATAGTTCTGCTTGACCATCGACGGCACGATCGCCCTGCAACATATGAACGGCCCGTCGAGATTGATGCGCAAGACCTTGCGCCATTCATCGAGCTCGGTTTCCCATACCGTCCTGTTGATCCCGGCGATGCCGGCATTGTTGACGAGAATGTCGATCTTGCCGAAGGCGGCGAGCGTGGCGTCTCTTGCCTTTTCGACAGCGGCTGGATCTGACACGTCGACCTTGAACGCGGTGACGCCGGCGCCGATTTCTTTTGCCGTCTTTTCGGCGAACGGCTGGTCATGATCCCAGATCGCGACGCTCGCGCCGGAGGCTGCGAAGCGCTCCACGATCGCGCGCCCAAACCCTTGCGCGCCGCCGGTGACGACGGCGCAGCGGCCGTTCAAATCGATCTTGTTCAAGGTCATGTTCCTTTAATCAAAGCGTCCAGCCGCCATCGATGATGTGCGCGACGCCGGTTGTGAACGCGCTTTCATCGCTGGCGAGATAGACCGCGAGCGAAGCGATTTCCTCCGCCGTTCCGAGCCGTCCCATCGGCTGGCGGCTCACGAACATGTCGCGCCCCCCTGGACCCGCGGCGGCGGCGCGATTCAGCATCGACGGCGTCTCGATGGTGCCCGGGCAAATGCAGTTGCAGCGGATGCCCTTGGTGATGAAATCGGTGGCGACCGCACGGGTCAGCGCCGCGACGGCGGCCTTGGTCGCGCCGTAGACGTAACGGTTGGGCGCGGCCTTGAACACGCCGGCGGCGGAGGAAATGTTCACGATCGAGCCATGGCCGGATTCCAGCATGCCCGGCAAAAACGCCCTGAGCGTCCGGTGCATCGACTTGACGTTGAGGTCGAACGAAAAATCCCAGTCATCGTCGGAGCATTCCAGCACGGTGCCGTGATGCACGAAGCCCGCCGCGTTGAGCAGGATGTCGACCTTGCCGACGCGTTTTGCCATTTCGCTGACGGCGGCACTGTCGCGCACGTCAAGCCGCGCCACGTCCGATACGCCATCCTTGGCGAGCGGCGCGAGACCTTTCTCGTCGATATCAGTTGCAAAAACCGTGGCGCCCTCGCGCGCAAAGGCGATGGCGCAGGCGCGGCCGATTCCCGCCGCACCCGCGGTCACGAAGGCGCGCTTGCCTTTTAGGCGGTCTCCCATGTCTTCTTCTCCCGAAATTATCAGCAATTATTTCCGGTCATATGCGGGGTTTGACCCGCCTATCCATCTTCTTTTTTGAAGAAGGATGGGTTGCCGGGTCAAGCCCGGCAACGACGTTTCGAAGAGGCTTAATGATTATCCCGCGCCACGCCGACGCGACCGGCGATGTCTTGATAGCGCGTGGCGAACTCCATACACGCGCCGGTGGCCTGCTGGCCGACGGTAGAGCGATAGAGCTCCTGCCACGGCGTCTGGTTGGCCGGATAGGGGAAGCCGCCCCGCGCTTTAAGTTCGGCGCGCCGTCGTTTCAGCTCCTCATCTGATATCACGATGTTGGCGCTGCCCTTGTTGAGGTCGATGCGAACCTTGTCGCCCGTCTTGAGGATCGCAAGCCCGCCGTCGGCAGCCGCTTCTGGCGTTGCGTTCAGGATCGACGGCGAGCCCGATGTGCCGGACTGGCGGCCATCGCCGATGCAGGGCAGGGACAGGATGCCGCGCTTGATCAGGGCCGCAGGCGGCTGCATGTTCACCACCTCGGCGCCCCCGGGATAGCCGATCGGACCGGTGCCGCGCACGAACAGGATGCAGTGCTCGTCGATATCGAGCGAGGGATCGTCGATCCGCTCGTGATAATCCTCCGGGCCCTCGAACACGATGGCGCGTCCCTCGAATGCGTTGGGATCCTTCGGATTGATCAGATAACGGTCGCGGAACTCCTTCGAAATCACGCTGGTCTTCATGATCGCGGAGTCGAACAGGTTGCCACGCAGCACCAGAAAACCGGCGTCCTTCACCAGTGGCTTGTCGTAAGTCCAGATGACGTCGCCGTCGGGTTTTGGTGCATTGCGGCAGTTCTCGCCCATGGTGTGGCCATTGACGGTCACGGCGTCTTCGTGAATGCGCTTGGCTTTGATCAATTCGCGCACCACCGCCGGTACGCCGCCGGCGCGATGATATTCTTCACCGAGGTAGAAGCCCGCCGGCTGCATGTTCACCAAGAGGGGAATCTGGTGGCCGTATTTCTGCCAATCGTCGATCGAGAGTTCCACGCCGATATGGCGGGCGAGCGCATTGATATGGATCGGTGCGTTGGTCGAGCCGCCGATGGCCGAATTGACGACGATGCAGTTTTCGAACGCCTTTCGCGTCAAAATGTCCGACGGTTTCAGATCCTCCCAGACCATCTCAACGATGCGCTTGCCGGTCTCGTAGGCGATCTGGCCGCGCTCGCGATAGGGCGCGGGGATCGCGGCGCAGCCCGGCAGCGACATGCCCAGGGCCTCGGCCAACGAATTCATGGTGGAGGCGGTGCCCATGGTGTTGCAGTGGCCAACCGACGGTGCCGACGAGGCCACGATGTTCATGAACTCCTCGTAGTCGATCTCGCCGCCGGCAAGACGCTCGCGCGCTTTCCACACCACGGTTCCGGAACCGCTGCGCTCGCCATTGT
>DASXJV010000062.1:0-12492 GCA_036497205.1 Bradyrhizobium sp. | reverse complement strand
GCCGATCTGCACATAGTTGGAGCCGCGCACGTTCTGCGTCTGCGGCAGCACGCCCTTTTTTACGACGTGCACGAATGGTTCATCGCGGTAGGCTTGCTCCAGCGCGGCGCGCAGATCGTCCGCGCTCGCGCCGTCGAGTTTGACGTAAGATGTGCAGAGTTCGCCCCGACTCATCGGAATGAGATGCGGCGTGAAGTTCACCGTCACAGCAGAACCTGCCGCGACACCGATCTCCTGCTCGATCTCCGGCGAGTGCCGATGGGTGCCCACCGAATAGGGCGAAAGCCCCTCTCCTGCTTCGCTGAACAGCGTATTCTGCTTGAGACCGCGGCCCGCACCGGTGACGCCTGATTTCGCGTCAATGACGATGTCGTCCACGTCGATCAGCTTTGCTTTCGCGATCGGGACCAGCGCTAGCAGCGCCGCCGTCGGGTAGCAGCCAGGGCACGCGACGAGTCGCGCCGCAGCGATTTTCTCGCGATAGAATTCGGTGAGGCCGTAGACGGCTTCACCTTGAAGCCCAGGTGCCCGGTGCTCGTGGCCATACCATTGCGCGTACACGCTCATGTCGCGGAGCCGGAAATCGGCCGACATGTCGAGTATTTTGATTGCCGGATTTGCGGCCATAACGGCCGCGATGATCTCCTGCGTCGTGCCGTGCGGCAGTCCGCAGAACACCGCATCGAGTTTTGTCCAGTCGACCTTTTCCCATTCCGTCAGCCGCGGCAAGTCCAGCATGAAGAAATGCGAAAACACCTCGTCCATCGCCTTGCCGGCATGCGTGTTGGCGGTGAGCGCTGTGATCTCGACATTCGGATGCCGCGCCAACAGGCGCACAGCATCGGCGCCGGTGTAACCGGACGCGCCGAGAATGCCGATCGTCTTCTTCGCGCTCATCACGTGCTCCTTTCAAGCATAATCGCTTCATTCTGTGGTGCCGTTTCGACTGGGAAGGCTTGCGGCCGCATCGCGCGCATGGTGCGTGCGAGGTGTTGCGCGCCGGCATCGGCTTGTAAAGCCAGCGCACTGGTAATGGCCGCATGATCGACGTCGGATTTGTGCTGGTTGAGCTTGAAGCTGCCCTCGATCTCCTCGACCGTCATCACCAGACCGACGATCGCCTGCATCATCGCTTCGCGTCGTCCCGCCGTCATCTCGCCTGTGGTCCATGGCGGCTTCGGCGCCAGCCAGCTTTCAAACCTGGCGCTGAGTGCGTCAAGATGGTCGGCCAGTTCATGCCCGGACATGGTGCGAACAGGGCCCGACAGGTGCACGGCCTGATACAGCCAGGTCGGCACCTGATCCGGCGAGGCGCACCAATGCGGCGAGACATACGCATCGGCGCCGTTCACCGCGAGCAGCCAGGAAGATCTCATGGAAGAATTGCAAGACGATCTGCCGTCTGCAAGTCCCGCCAGCGCGTTGCCGCGCGCGACATGGAACGACACGCAGGGCGTGCCGTCGCTCAGATATTCGAGACAGAACGGCAGCGAGGACGCGACCGGCTTGCCGCCGTCATAGGTGCAGACCACGCCAAAGCCGCGCGCGTCCACAAAGGCGAGGCTCGCGGCTCGATCGGGCTCAAACACGGGTCGGGTGAACATGGCGGTCTCCTGCTTGCTCTTGAGGAGCCGCCGGATCAGATCGCGCTGCTTTGAAAGGAAATGCCGCGGATCGGATCCGGCGGCAGAGGCGACAATCTTAAACGCAGACGTCCGCCCATACCGCTGACGGGCGGCGGCGGCGAGCGATGAGAATGGTCGCGGCGTTGATCATGGGCGCGGCTATAAGGCCGCGCCCGGTTGGCGTCAAGATGCCCAAAGCGTTTTCACGCCGAGTGGGGCACCGGTTCGCGTAACCAAGACGCGTCAAACAACTTAGATGGTCGGATTCCACGGCGCGGGCACCACCCGGTAACCGCTGCCATCCTTCACCACATTGCCAAGTCCCGGGAACGGGTAGTGGAAGCCCTGTACTTGCAGTTTTTCCGCAACCACCATGTCATAGACCCTGCGGCGGGTCTTCTCGGCCATATCTCCGTCCTGGTCGAAGAACGCATGCCAACCAGGGTTGGTCACGAACAGCGCCGGATTGTTGGTCACGTCCGATTGGACGAAGACCTTACCATTGCCGGACGACAGCACGTAGGAGGTGTGGCCCGGCGTATGCCCGATAGTCTCGACCGCGAGCAGGCCGGGAGCAACCTCCTTGCCCCAATCGTACGGCGTCACTTTTTTCTTTAGGCCGGCATCGAAGATATTGCGGTTGTTCTTGAACAGGCCCTGCATGCGGCCCGCGGGAGCGCGGCTCATCTCGCCGTCGTCCATCCAGAATTTCCACTCGGTCGCGGGCACCAGCACCTCGGCGTTCGGAAATGCCGGCGTGCCATCGGCTGCCAGCAGGCCGTTCACATGGTCGCTGTGGAAGTGCGAGATCACCACCATATCGATGGCCTTGGGATCGAAGCCGGCCGCGGTCAGGTTGTCGGCGAATTGACCGGCGGCGCCCTTGCTGTTCACCTTCGCCACCGGACCATTGCCAGTGTCGATCACCACCAGCTTGCCGCCGGTGTTGATTACCAGCGGCGCGAAATAGAATGTCACGATGTCGCGCGGTAAGAACGCCTTCTCAAGGGTCGCGTTGACTTCTTCTTTTTTTGCATTGGAGACGAAGGAATCCTCCAGCGGGAAAGTATTTCTGCCATCGGAAACCACCGTGACCTGGATGTCGCCGACTTTGTACCGATAGAAACTCGGCGCCTGCTTGTCCGCCACCGGTGCGGCCGCCCTGACAGGCATGGAGGGCAATAGCGGTGTGGCGGCGAGCGCTGCGGCTCCGGCGAGTGCGTGACGTCGTGTCAGTTCCATGTGATGTCCTCCCACTGGTGCGATCACTTCCGCGCGGGACTCCCCGCTTCGAAGCTGTGTGTCCCGGCTACTCTTAACAGCGTTTTGTCCGCGTTGCGACACCTCGGCCAATGACGAAAAGTTCAAAGTCGCGGCCCAAAACTGAAGGCCGCCCTCAGCAGGGCGGCCTTCTCATATTGCATACAAAACCGTTGAGGCGCGAGCTAGTCTAGATCCTAGATCACCGGGCTCCACGGCGCAGGCACCAAGCGATAGCCCTTGCCATCCTTCTCGACATATCCGTTCGCCGGGAATGGGTAATGGAAGCCCTGCACCCGCATCCTGTCTGCGACCAGCATATCGTAGACCTTGCGGCGGGTTTTTTCCGCCAGCGCTGGATCCTGATCGAACATCAGATGCCAGCCCGGATTCGCGACAAACAACGACGGGTGGTTGGTTACGTCGGACTGGATGAACAGCTTGTCGGAACCGGACGACAGCACGTAGGACGTGTGGCCCGGCGTATGACCAATCGACTCCACGGCGAGCAACCCCGGTGCGACGTCCTTGCCCCACTCATAGGGAGTGACCTTTTTCTTGAGTCCAGCCTCGAATACCCGGCGATTGTTCTTGAACAGGCCCTGCATCCGCTCGCCGGTCGCGCGGCTCATCTCGCCGTCGTCCATCCAGTATTTCCACTCCACCGCCGGCACCAGCACCTCGGCATTGGGAAATGCCGCCGCGCCGTCGGCCGTAAGCAAGCCGTTTACGTGGTCGCCGTGGAAATGCGAGATTACGACCATGTCGATGTTCTTGGGGTCGAACCCGGCGGCCGTCAGATTGCTCGCAAACTGGCCGACATTCCCTTTGCTCGATGCGAAGGCGCCCGCCCCGTTGCCGGTGTCGATAACGACGAGCTTGCCGCCGGTGTTGATGACCAGCGGAGAGAAGTGCACCGACATTTTGTCCTTTGGCAGAAACGCTTTGGCGAGAGCGGCGTTGACTTGGTCCTTCTTGGCATTGAGCACGAAGGTGTCGCCAAGCGGGAAGGTGTTCACACCATCCGAAATGACATTCACCTGCGCGTCACCGACCTTGTAGCGGTAGAAACTCGGCGCTTGCTTGTCGGCAAGGGGAGCCGCCGCCTTCGCAGGCGCGTTGGGAAGCAGGGGCGAGGCTGCGATCGCAGCGGCTCCGGCGAGTGCGTGTCGTCGTGTCAATTCCATGGCGGTTTTCCTCACGGTTATACGATGGCGACACTGTGCGGGATTCCCCGCGTCCAGGCGCTTGTTACGGCCATGCTGGGTGCATGGGGCGTGCGAGGGCTAACACCCCTGCAGGCGGATTATTCCCGGCATGACCCGCTCAGACCGCACGCCACAGCCATTCGACGATTTGCGCGATCACATCGCCGAACAGCAGCAGCGCCGCCGACCAGACCAGCGCAGATGCGAAATTGGCGATTTGAAAGCGCCAGTACGGCATCTCGAATATCCCGGCAGCGAGCGGCACCGAGGCCCGCAGCGGTCCGAAAAATCGTCCGATGAAGATGCTCGGTACGCCCCAGGTTTGCACAAAGGCTTCGCCGCGCGGCAGGATCTCCGGGTAACGCGACAGCGGCCACATCTGCGCGACGTGCTCCTTGTACCTGAAGCCGAACCAGTAGGAGACCCAATCGCCGAGCGCCGCGCCGATCCCGCCGGCAATCCAGACCGGCCAGAAGCTGATGCCGCTCGCACCGATCAGCGCGCCGATCGCGATCAGCGCACCCCAGGCCGGGATCAGCAGCGAAATAAAGGCAAGCGATTCACCAAACGCCAGCACCAAAACGATCGGTGCGGCCCAAGCCTGATGGTGGCGCACGAAGTCAGCCAGGGCGCGCGCAAAATCTTCCATTTCCGAACGCCCTTCCTCGGCGATTGCCCGTTTGAGCCTTTGAACCTTTCTACGGGTTCGATGCCTAAGAGCAGGTAAGCCACGCCGTTCCGCGACATCAAGTCACAAAGGCGAGGACTGTGTGTGAGCTTCGGCCCCTCTCAATTGGCCTTCAATCACAAAGCGAAACAAGAAACCAAGAAAACAAGGAGAAACTGGTGATCGGATCGTTGATGATGTGCTTGAGCGTCGTGGTTCTCCTGGTCGGGATGCTGGCCGGCATCGCAATGGGCATCCAGCAAAACTTCACGCTGGCGCCGGCGCACGCGCACCTCAACCTGATCGGCGGTGTGCTGTTGTTCCTGTTCGGGTTGTATTACCGGCTGGTTCCGGCAGCGGGAACGACCACCCTTGCCAAGGTGCAAGGCTGGCTCCACATGATCGGCGCGATCCTGTTTCCGGCCGGCATCGCCGTCGTACTCTTGAAGGGGCCCTCATTTGAAGCCGCGCCGATTGCGGGGTCGCTGATCGTCGTCACGGCGATGGCATTGTTCGTGGTCATCGTGTTCCGGACCTCCCGCGCGTAAAGACGGTACTCAGCTCTGCGGCGGCGGAGGCCATTGGGTCACGATAACCGGGTTGGCTTGTGGTCTTGGGCTGCGGCGGTGACGGCATCCACACCCATGCAAATCAAGCCGCTAGCCAAGGCGCGCCGCAAATCCGGGCTTTTGTAAGCTGCGAGCAGCCACGCCCGCTGTCACCTTTTAAGCTTATACGTGGCATAGTCAGGGAACCGATTCGCTGCGCCACAGCGCACGCAACACATGAAAATCCATGCCGAAGCCATTGAAAAGACTTCCGAAAGTTAAAACCGCGAACGACCTGTTCGGCGCCTCGGAGCCGAAGGGACCAGCCCCGCTCAAGGTGGCGTCGCGCGCCACAAGCGCCGAAGCCGGCTACACCGCCCGGGACATCGAGGTGCTTGAAGGCCTCGAGCCGGTGCGCCGCCGGCCCGGCATGTATATCGGCGGCACCGACGAGAAGGCGCTGCATCATCTGTTCGCCGAAGTCATCGACAACGCGATGGACGAGGCGCTGGCTGGCCATGCCTCCTTCATTGAAGTGGAATTGAGCGCCGACGGATTCCTGACCGTCACCGACAATGGCCGCGGCATCCCGGTCGATCCGCATCCGAAATTTCCGAAAAAATCCGCGCTCGAAGTCATCATGTGCACGCTGCATTCCGGCGGCAAATTCGACTCCAAGGTTTACGAAACCTCCGGTGGCCTGCACGGCGTCGGCGTGTCCGTGGTGAACGCCCTCTCCTCGCGGCTCGAGGTCGAAGTCGCGCGCAGCCAACAGCTCTATCGCATGGCGTTCGAGCGCGGCCATCCCAAAGGCAAGCTGGAAGACCTCGGCAAGGTCAACAACCGCCGTGGCACCAAAATCCGCTTCAAGCCCGACACCGATATTTTCGGTGCGAAGGCCTCGTTCAAACCGCAGCGCCTGTTCAAGATGGCTCGCTCCAAGGCCTATCTGTTCGGCGGCGTCGAGATCCGCTGGCGCTGCGATCCCGCGCTGCTCAAGGGAATCGACGACGTCCCCGCCGAGGACACGTTTCATTTCGTGGGAGGATTGAAGGATTACCTCGGCGCCGCTGTTCATGCCGACACGCTGGTGCATCCGGATATTTTCTCCGGCAAATCCGGACGCGTCGGCGCCCACGGCGCCTGCGAGTGGGCTGTGGCTTGGACCGCCGATGCGGATGGTTTTCTGTCCTCCTACTGCAACACCGTGCCGACGCCGGACGGCGGGACCCACGAGTCCGGCATGCGCAGCGCGCTGTTGCGTGGCCTGAAGGATCACGCCGAGCGCGCCGGCCAGGGCAAGCGCGCCGGCTCCATCACCTCCGAGGACGTCATGGTGGGCGCCGCCGTGATGCTGTCGGTGTTCGTGCGTGAGCCGGAATTCCAGGGCCAGACCAAGGATCGTCTCGCGACGGCCGAAGCGCAGCGGATCGTCGAGCAGGCCATCAAGGACCCGTTCGACCACTGGCTGTCAGGCAACCCCCTGCAGGCCAACAAACTCCTGGATTTCGTCGTCGAGCGCGCCGATGAACGGCTGCGCCGCCGCGCGGAAAAAGAAATCTCACGCAAGACCGCGGTGAAGAAACTGCGTCTGCCCGGCAAGCTGTCCGACTGTACCGACACGGCCGCCGAAGGCTCCGAACTGTTCATCGTCGAGGGAGATTCGGCCGGCGGCAGCGCCAAGCAGGCTCGCGACCGCAAGACCCAAGCCGTTCTCCCGCTGAAGGGAAAGATTCTCAACGTCGCGTCCGCAAGCAAGGACAAGCTCACCGCCAACGCGCAGCTGGGCGATCTCATGCAGGCGATCGGCTGCGGCACCGGCGCGCATTATCGCGAAGAGGATTTGCGCTACTCGCGCATCATCATCATGACCGATGCCGACGTCGACGGCGCCCATATCGCTTCGCTTTTGATTACGTTCTTCTACCGGCAGACGCCGCGGCTGATTGACGAAGGCCATCTCTATCTCGCGGTGCCGCCGCTTTACCGCCTCACCCACGCTGCGAAGACGGTCTACGCCCGCGACGACGCCCACAAGGACGCGCTCTTGAAGAGCGAGTTCAACGCCAACGCCAAGGTCGATGTCGGCCGCTTCAAGGGCCTGGGCGAAATGATGCCGGCGCAGCTGAAGGAAACCACGATGGACCCGGCCAAGCGCACCCTGCTGCGCGTGGTGCTTCTAGCCGACGATCGCGAGGGCACCGCCGATTCCGTCGAACGGCTGATGGGCACCAAGGCCGAGGCGCGGTTTGCCTTCATTTCCGACAAGGCGGAATTCGCCAGCGAGGATTTGCTGGACGTTTAGGTCGCGCCGGCCATTCGGCGGGAGTCGTCGAGGGCAATTCCGGAACCGGGCAACGGATTTAAGGGCCGTTCTCAACTCCTTTGTGGCTTTTTGTGGCCTTTCCCCCCAACCGTTTTGCGGCGGGTGTGCTCGCCTCGCAACAGGATTTTGAGCAAAACCGGCTATAGTCCCGGCACCGGGTTCTGGGGAAACTGGGTTTTGGGGAATCGGTGCACTGCACTCCTGTCACGCGCTCGGGTCCGAACGCCTAAACACCGAGGAATTCAACATGAAGAAATTAGTGCTCGCGCTGTCCGCGCTCGCGACGTTTACCGGATCGGCGATCGCGGCTGATCTTCCCACTAAGGCTCCTCCGGCGCCCCCGCCGCCGCCGGTCTATAACTGGACCGGCTTCTACATCTTCGGCGGCGGCGGCGGCGGCCTGTGGGCAGCCGATAGCAATGTGGAAACCTTCCCCGGAGCCCCTGTTGCAATTACCCGCGACCAGCGGCTCGGCGGCAGCGGCTGGTTCGGAACCGTCGGCATCGGGTACGACTGGCAGTTCAACGGTCCCTGGGTCGCTGGCATTTTCGGTGATGGGCAATTCGGAAACATCCGTGGTTCCCTGAGCGATCCCGACTTCTTTACAGAGGGTCGTGAAAAGCTACGGACGAGCTATGCCGCGGGCGTGAGAGTGGGTTATCTCGTTGCACCCCAAGTGCTGTCCTACGTCAATGCCGGTTACTCCGGTTCGGAGTGGTCAGGCACCACTCAGTTTGGTCTGGCCCCGGGAGGCATCGCGGTTTCCACTACACCTTCCTTCCGTCGTGATGGCTGGTTTATTGGCGGCGGCGTGGAGAACAACCTGGACATCTTCGGCATTTCCGTTCCCGGCCTGTTCATGAAGACCGAATATCGCGCGGCTTTCTATGACCGCATTTCGCTGCCGGAGACCGATGTCGCCACCGGCGCGCTTAACGGCGGTGCCATTACTTTCAAGCCTTGGGTCCAGACCATCAGCACGTCGCTGGTCTACCGCTTCAACTGGGGTGGCCCGCGGTACTGATCTTCCGTCCAGTTTTCACCAACTCAGAAGCCCCGGCATCGTCCGGGGCTTTTTTGTGTGCCTCTGCACCCGAGCGTTGCGAAGAAGGGCCCGTAATTGTTTGGGGTGTGCCTGCCCGGCAACAGCCTTTGGAGCAGAACCGGCTATAGTCCCGCTATTGGTTTTGGAATCGCTGCATTGCACCCTGTCACGCGGTCGGGTCCGAGCGCTCAGATAACAAGGATTGAAAATGAAGAAATTAGTGCTCGCTCTGACCGCGCTAGCGGCATTCACCGGATCGGTCTCGGCAGCCGATCTCGGCGCTCGTCCGTATACCAAAGCTCCCGCGCCCCTCGCGCCTGCTTATAACTGGACCGGCTTCTACATCTTCGGCGGTGCCGGCGGCGGGCTTTGGAATGCGGACAGCAACGTTCAATTGTTTCCTGGCGGTACTGCTTTTACCCGCGATCAGCGGCTCGGCGGCAGCGGCTGGTTCGGAACAGTTGGTGCCGGCTACGACTGGCAGTTCAACGGCAGGTGGGTGGCCGGCATTTTCGGTGATGGGCAATTCGGAGACATCCGTGGTTCCCTAACTGATCCCGAGGGCGGCACAGAGGGTCGTGAAAAGCTTCGGACCAGCTACGCAGCCGGTGTGAGACTGGGCTATCTGGTTGCGCCCAATGTGCTGTCCTACGTCAACGCCGGTTACTCCGGTTCGGAGTGGTCAGGTACCACTCAGTCGTCTCTGGCTCCCGCGGGCGTGGCGTTTTCCACTACGCCTTCGTTCCGTCGTGATGGGTGGTTCGTTGGCGGCGGCGTCGAGAACAACCTGGACATTTTCGGAATCTCTGCGCCCGGCTGGTTCATGAAGACCGAATACCGCTCCGCTTTCTACGATCGCATCACCCTGCCGGAGACGAGGCTTCCCACCTTCGGTGGCGGGTTGAACGGCAATGCAGTTACCTTCAAGCCTTGGGTGCAGACCATCAGCACCTCGCTGGTCTATCGCTTCAACTGGACAGGCCCGGTGGTCGCGAAGTACTGATCTTCCGTCCAGGTTTCAGCAACTCAGAAGCCCCGGCATCGTCCGGGGCTTCTTTGTATGCCTCTGCATCCGAGCGTTGCGAAGAAGGGCCCGTAATTGTTTGGGGTGTGTCCGCCCGGCAACAGTATTTTGAATGGAACCCGGTATAGTCGCCTTACCGGGGTATGGGGGAATCGGTGCCTCGCGCCCTTAAGCGATCGGGTCCGAACACTTTGCTGAGGAATGGAACATGAAGAAGTTGATGCTAGCTCTGACCGCCGCGGCGGCATTTACCGGATCGGCCTTCGCGGCTGATTTGCCCGCCCGTACCTATTCTAAGGCCCCGGCGCCGATTGCGGCGGTCGCAAGCTGGACGGGCTTCTGGATTTCCGGCGGCTTCGGCTATGGCCTTATGGATATGGACCATTCGGTGACTAATTCGCTCGGATCTACAATTTTTGATATCGGCCATGACAACGGCGGCAGGGGCTGGCTCGGCAAGGTGGGCGCCGGGTTTGATTATCAATTTATGGGCAACTTCGTGATTGGCGCGTTTGCCGACGGCCAGTTTTCGGACATCAAGGGCAACTACAGCTTCAACTGCCCCGGCGGTTGCAGTGGTCCGTTTGGCTTTGTCGGCCAGCTTAAGAATGATTGGTCGTGGGCCGCGGGCGGTCGTATCGGCTACGTAGCCCTTCCGGGCCTGCTCACCTACGTCAACGGCGGTTATAGTCAGGCGCACTTCACCCAGGTCAACTATCTCGATGCAGCTCTTGGCACGGCTACAGGCCTTGTGCTGGGTAGCCAGAGCCGGGGCGGGTACTTCCTCGGTGGCGGCACCGAATATGCCATCTCGCAAATCCCGGGTCTGTTCTGGAAGAGCGAGTACCGTTTTGCTGACTACGGGAACAAGACCAATTCGCAGCTCTGCACTGTGGGTGCAGTTTCGTGCGGCACGGGCGGTACGATCCACTCGCTCGATCGCAGCCACACCTACGAACAGACCGCCACGACCGAACTGGTCTACCGCTTCAACTGGGGTGGCCCGGTCGTCGCGAAGTACTGATCTCGGCTAAGCTAGCAGCTCAAAAGCCCCGGCATCGTCCGGGGCTTTTTTGTTGTCTTGCGCGAATTGGGAACACTGCTCTGCCCGGCTGTTGCCAGTCCCTGCTCTTGCCCCCGGCGCGCAGGCGCGCCAGTCTGGGCACCGTTGCGCGATTACCGCGCCGCACCTCGCGAGAGCGGGCGACAAGCATGAGCAAATTGCTTTTGATCCTTGGTCTTCTCGCGCTGGCCGTCGGGCTGCTGTGGATTGGTCAAGGCACCGGTATGATCGACTGGCCGCAATCGAGTTTCATGATCAAACAAATCCAGTGGGCCGGATACGGCGCTGCGCTGGCCGCGCTCGGCCTGATCCTGATATGGCAGAGCAAGCCCTGAACCGGCTTTTTTAATGGTTGCTACGCAAACCGGATAACCCCGATGACATCAGGACCATTCGACCTCAGTGGCAAAGTCGCCATAGTCACTGGCGGCAACGGCGGCATCGGCCTTGGCATGGCGCGGGGACTAGCGGAAGCCGGCGCCGATATCGTCATTGTCGGGCGCAATGAAGCGAAGTCGAATGCCGCGGTCGACGAGATCAAGCAGCGCGGCGCCAGGGCGATGTCTATTGTTGTCGACGTCACCGACAAGGCCGCTGTCGCAGATATGGCCGAGCTCGTGGCGCGCGAGCTCGGCCATATCGATATTCTCGTCAACAACGCCGGCATCAATATTCGTAAACCGCCGCAGGCGCTCTCACTCGAGGAATGGGACCGTGTCATCGGGACCAATCTCACCAGCGCGTTCCTGTGCTCGCAGGCGGTCTATCCAACCATGAAGGCCGCAGGCGGCGGCAAGATCATCAACATCGGCTCGATGATGTCGATCTTCGGCGCCAGCTTCGCGCCGGCTTACGCCGCGAGCAAGGGCGGCATCGTGCAGTTCACCCGCTCCTGCGCCTGCGCCTGGGCCGCCGACAACATCCAGGCCAACGCGGTGTTGCCGGGCTGGATCGACACCGATCTGACCAGGCGGGCGCGGGCGGAGATCGACGGCCTGCACGACAGGGTTCTGGCGCGCACCCCGGCGGCGCGATGGGGCGCGCCGAATGATTTCGCCGGGATCGCGGTGTTTCTGAGCTCGGCGGCGTCGGACTTCGTCACCGGCACCGCCATTCCGGTGGATGGCGGTTACTCGATCATGGGCTAACGGCTTACCGCCGGACGCCTTACAAGCGCGACGCACTTTTCCGCGTGCGCGCGCAACGTAAACGCCAGCAACGACGCCACCACAGCGCCAACGCGGCCCCGAACGACAGCCAATTCTTCATCCGTATTCCCCGCCTTGCGCGCCTCATCCACGGCCGGTGCGAACCGCTATATGCCGTAGTCTGCAAAGGCGCGCCGCCGGGGTGCCGCGGTCCCGGCGGCTCCACCTCCCTGATCACCGACACGCCCCTGCATTTGATGCAAAAACATTAAGCTTTTTCAGTACTTTCCGGGCCCGCTCCATTGACTTTAGCCGATTCGGCCCTATGTTCCGGTTCGACGCGGCCCGGTATCGAAACGCGATATCTTGAACAAGCCGCCTGTCTGCGTATCCGAAAATCCCGTGCAAATTTGCATGCCGTTCCGGGGTTGAGCGCGACAGTCTTTTCCGAGATTCCAAGCGGCGGTTTCGACCAGAGGCTCAATGTCTTTTTCCCATCTCGGCTTGTCCGATAAGGTGCTCGCCGCCGTCGCGGCCGCCGGTTACACCACCCCTACCCCCATTCAGGAACAGGCGAT
>DASXJV010000061.1:0-2731 GCA_036497205.1 Bradyrhizobium sp. | reverse complement strand
GCCCGCAAGGCGGTCGATGAAGCCGGCCAGACCGACGCCACCATGCAGGGTCTTGCCGAAAACGCCGGCCGCATCAGCGTCGTGGTCGATCTGATTCAGATTATTGCTTCGCAGACCAACCTGCTCGCGCTCAACGCCACTATTGAAGCGGCGCGCGCCGGCGAAGCCGGGAGGGGCTTTGCAGTGGTCGCCTCCGAGGTAAAGAGCCTCGCCAACCAGACCGCTAAGGCTACCGAAGAGATTCGCTTGCAAATCACCAGCATGCAGCAGGCGACGACATCCGCGGTCGGCGCCATCCGAAACATCGGCACCACCATCGGCGAGATCAACGAGGTGACGACTGCGATCGCGGCCTCGGTCGAAGAGCAGGGCGTGGCGACGCGCGAGATCGCCCGCAACATTCAGCACGCCGCCGGCGGCACCAGCGAGGTTTCCAGCAATATTGTCGGCGTCAGCACCGCCTCGGCCGAAGCCGGATCGGCCGCCAGCGAGGTGCTGAGCGCGTCCGGCGCGCTCCGCCGCGAAGCCGACGTCCTGCGTTCGGAAATCGATGCCTTCCTCACCAATATCCGGGCTGCATAGAGCATTTTGCGGCAAAATGGAATTTGGTCTGCCGCAAGAAAATGCTCCGGTTAGATTCTTGATTTGACGCGTTTTCTTAACGCGAACGGTCTCCGCTTCGCTTGAAAACGCTCTAGCCGCATGGATCGCGTCACCCTTGCCGGTAATAGAACCCGTTAGGGGCGTGTTTTTGTGGAAATCGCATTTGTTTTTCGGCTGGCGCCGCGCCGATTGTGCGGCTAAGCCCATAGCAACAATTGCGACGCAAAACGATGCATTCAAAGACCGATACGATCCAGTCCTCGGCCGAGGCGCTGCGCTACCCTTGGGAAAATCATCCCGGCCCCGATCAGGTCGTCGAGGTGATGCCCGGCGTGTTATGGGTCCGGCTCAAGCTGCCGTTCCGCCTCAATCACGTGAACATCTATCTGCTCGCCGACGGCGAGGGCTGGGCGATGGTGGATTCCGGATTCGGCAACGAGGAGTCGATCGCGGCTTGGACCTCGGTGTTCGAGGGCCCGCTGGCTCACGTGAAAATCACGCGGCTGATCGTGACCCATTCGCATCCCGATCACGTCGGTCTGGCGGGATGGATCGTCGAGCGTTTCAACTGTCCGCTCTACATGTCGCAGGTCGAGTACCTGCAGTCGGTCTACCATCAGAACCGCGGCACTGAAGAGCGCAGAAATGCGCAGCGGCTGTTCTTCCGGCGACACGGCATGGACGAAAACCTGACCGACAAACTGCTCGGCCGCGGTCAGGATTATTTGAAGCGGGTTTCGATCCTGCCACCGGCCTATCGCCGCATCTCGCACGGCGATGAAATTTCCATCGGCACGCGGCGCTTCAAGGTCATCACCGGAGGCGGCCATGCGCTGGACCAGGTGATGCTGTATTGCGCCGCCGACAAACTGTTCCTGTCAGCCGACCAGGTGCTGAGCAAGATTTCGCCCAATGTCAGCGTCTGGGCCGTGGAACCCGATCAGAATTCGCTCGGAGAGTATCTGGCCTCGTTGGCGAGCCTCACCACCACGCTGCCCTATGACGTCCTGGTGCTGCCAGGCCACGGTGTGCCGTTCTATGGATTGAAGACGCGCATCAAGCAATTGGCCGATCATCACGAGGAACGTTGCCAGCTGATCGCCCACGCATGCCGGGAAACGGCGAAAACGTCGAAGGAACTGGTGCCGGTCGTGTTCCACAAGCACGTGCTGGACGTGCATCAGATGGGGTTTGCCGCCGGCGAGTTGATCGCCCATGTCAATTACATGCTGGTCGAAGGGCGTCTGACGGCTGAGGAAGCCGACGGCGTGCTCCGCTTCACGACAACCTGACTGTCAAGCAACTCGGCCAGCCGCTTATTGGGCTTGCGGAGACCCGATTCCGGCTCGACATCAGCGCTTGAAACGCTCTAAAAAGGCTGTGCCGCTCAGGTTTCAGGTTTTGCAATGGATTACAGCAAGTTCTTTAGTAATGCCCTCAGCCGCCTCCATGACGAGCGGCGCTACCGGGTTTTCGCCGACCTCGAGCGGATCGCGGGCCGGTTCCCGCACGCGGTATGGCATTCGCCGAAGGGGCCGCGCAATGTCGCGATCTGGTGCTCCAACGACTATCTCGGAATGGGGCAGCATCCCAAAGTGATCGGCGCCATGGTCGAGACCGCGACCCGGGTCGGCACCGGCGCCGGCGGCACCCGCAACATCGCGGGCACCCATCACCCCCTCGTTCAGCTTGAGCAGGAATTGGCCGATCTGCACGGCAAGCAAGCGGCGCTGTTGTTCACCTCGGGCTATGTCTCGAACCAGACCGGCATTGCGACCATCGGCAAGCTCGTTCCGAATTGCCTGATCCTGTCGGATGCGCTCAACCACAATTCGATGATCGAAGGCATTCGCCAGTCCGGCTGCGAGCGCCAGGTCTTCCGCCACAGCGATATGGCGCATCTCGAAGAACTGCTGCGCGCCGCAGGGCCCGACCGCCCGAAACTGATCGCCTGCGAGAGCCTGTATTCGATGGACGGCGATATTGCGCCGCTGGCGAAGATCTGCGATCTCGCCGAGCGCTATGGCGCGATGACCTATGTCGACGAGGTTCACGCCGTCGGCATGTATGGTCCGCGCGGCGGCGGCATCGCCGAGCGCGACGGCGTCATGCACCGCATCGATATTCT
>DASXJV010000060.1:0-2194 GCA_036497205.1 Bradyrhizobium sp. | reverse complement strand
GCGGATAAAACGTTGTAGGAAGCGACGACCCGATCGTGCTGCGCGCTGATGAGGTTGACGCGAGCGGTTAGCAGCGACTGCAGAGCGTTCAACACGTCCAAGGTTGTCCGTTGGCCGAGGAGAGCCTCGTTTCGCACGCCTCGCAGCGCGCTCTCCGAGTATTTCACCTGTCGCTCCGCCGCTTCAGTTTGCGCCTTGGTGGCTTCGAGCTGGCCCCAATATTGGCGCACGTTGGCGCGGACCTGATCGCGAACTTGATCGAGACTGAGGCGCTGCTGGCCGACGGCCTCCTTGTTTTGGCGGATCGCCGAGTATTCGCTGCCGCCCTGGTAAATCGGAACCGTCAGCTTGGCCTGCACCGAACTGTTGAAGAGATTCAGCGTCGTGTCATTCCCGCTGAATTGCTGCATCTGGGCGGCTCCCTGCAGCGCCAATGTGGGATAGAGCCCAGCCTCCGCGATCTTGACCTGCAATTGCGCGACGTCGACGTCGAACATTGCGGCGGTCACCGATGGATTTTGCGTGACGCCCTGGGCGACGGCGGCATCCAGCGTGCGCGGCGAAAAACGATCGACCGCCATCCCGGGCGAAAGATCACGGGGCTCGGCTCCTATGATGCGCCGATAATTGGCCGTCGTCGTCATCAATGTGGATTCGACGGCATGGAGAGAAGCCTCTCCGGAGGCGAGCTGAGCTTGCGCCTGGTCGACGTCGGTCTCCGTAACGGCCCCGGCGTTGTAGCGATCCTGGGTAACCCTGAGCGTCTGCCGCAGCACGCCAATGTTGTTGCGCTGAAGCTCCAAATGCGCGCTATCCCGCAAGGCGTCCATATAGATGCTCGCGGCGGAGAGCAGCACCGACTGCTCTATCACGCGCAGAGTCTCGCGCGCAGCGAAGACGCGACTTTCGGCAGCCCGCGTCCGGTTCGGGGTCTGGGCATTGAACAAATTTTGCGACGCATTCACGCCGGCGGACCATGTATCGAACGTGCCCTTGACGTCGATGGGGATCGAAGAACTTCCCGGAGTGAGGCCCGGAATGCTGGCCTGCGCATCGATGTACTGTTTGCCTGCGCTCGCACTCGCGTTGACGCTCGGCCGATAGCCGGAAAGCGCTTGCGGTACCCCCTCATCGGTCTGGCGGACAATTGCGCGTTGCGCATTGAGCTGCGGATTGTTCCGATAGGCCCGCGCAAGCGCCACCTCGATCGTCTCGGCCGCCGCGGGAGTGAGCCAACTGCCTGTCATGACGACGGCCGCCAAGACCGAACACGTCGAACCGCAACGCAACCGATGGAAGTCGATTTTGAGCGACGTGCTCAACATACGAACCCTACATTTATAAACCGAGGAACAACTCTCGACGCTATGGCTCAAGAGGAAAATATATCTCATTCAGAGCGGCAATGACAGACTTGATCGATCGGTCGATGCAAGTTCAATGGTAAGTTGTGCCGTGCTATGTTTCTTTGGCATTGCCGCGAAGCAGGATCAGGACGATCGCGGTCAGCACGATCGCGATTGTTCCGAAAGTCGCGAACACGTCGATATAGGACAGCAGCATCGCCTGGCTTGACACTTGTCGCTCGATGAAGGCGATCGCTTGCTGATGGGCATCCAGGTCCGTCGAGCCTCGCTGCACGAAATACGCCGTCAGCTCACTCAACGTGTTCTGATATTCGATCGAAGAGGGATAGACCTGTTCGACAAGCCGTGACTGGTGAATCTGCTCATGTCGAGCGAGCAGTGTGTCGTAGAGTGAAATGCCGATGCTTCCACCGGTATTGCGCGCGACATTGATCAGCGATGCCGCTTGGTCCGTCTTCTGCGGCGGCAACCCGACATAGGATGCCGCGATAATCGGGATGAAAAGGAACGGCATGGCGAGCATCTGATAAACGCGCGACCACGCAAAGTATTGAAAATTCGCCTCCGGCGCCAAGTTCGTCATATGCCAGAGAGCAAGGGATAATACGAGCAATGCTGCGGCGATCACGAATTTTTGCTGCACATAGTTCGTGATCTGGCCCGCCGCCGGCATCAAAAACGCCATAGCGAGCCCGCCCGGCAACAGCATCAGTCCGGCCAAGGTCGCCGTGTAGCCGAAGTTGGACTGCACCAGCGCGGGCATGACCTGGGTGGTGCCGAACAGGATCGCGCCGATGCCGAGCATGGCGAGAAAGCACGCTCCGAAC
>DASXJV010000059.1:0-9868 GCA_036497205.1 Bradyrhizobium sp. | reverse complement strand
AGTGTGGGCGAGAGCCGACCGGCCCGCGCGCATGCAAGTGGAATGCTCTACGCTCGAAAGCTTCAAGACAATCATTCGCGTCGCATCATCAGAAGCGTTGCCGGAGCGCGATTTCACGTCGAAAGTGCTGCTCGAAGGTCTCGCGGCCGGGAAGAGTCCTAGCTCATCACATTTGACGGATTGGCAGTCTTAGGGGCGGCTAAAGCCTTTTCCGTTTCGATTGAATCGAAACGGGGCTCTAGATTCTTGATTTGACGCGTTTTCTTAACGCGAACCGGTCTCCACTTCGCTTGAAAACGCTTTAGCGCGTCACGATGAGATAGCCGCCCAGCACCAGCAGCATGGACGGCACGACGAGCGCACCAAGTACGCCGGTGACGATCGCGAACAGTTCGTTGGCCTCCAGCCATCGTCGTAATGCCCTAACCATCGTCATCTAACTCGATCTTGATTTGCACCCGGCGATGAGTCCAGACTATCAAACGGCGGACCCGCCGTCTCATCTATTCCCTCAACAAAACGCCCGTCACGCGGCATAGCCGGTTGCTCGCTCCGGCGGTTTTACGTGCTTAGGAGTTATCATGGAATATCTGCAAACCCAAAGCATCAGCCTGCCGCGGCTGGGGCTCGGCACCTTTCGCATGCAAGGCGAGGTCTGCCACGCGGCGGTCGAAAGCGCCCTTGCTCTCGGCTATCGGCATATCGACACCGCGGAAATGTATGGCAACGAAGACGCCGTCGGCGCCGCCATCGCCGCATCTCGTATCGCACGCACGGATCTGCACGTCACCACAAAAGTCTGGCACGAAAACCTCGCGCCGGAGGCGATCCGCAGAGCGTTGGACGCCAGCCTGAAAAAGCTCAGGCTCGACCACGTCGATCTCTATCTGGTGCACTGGCCGTCCAAAAACATGAACCTGCTGGCGATCTTCGAAACCCTGCTCAAGCTGAAGGACGAGGGCCGTATCCGTGCCATCGGCGTGGCCAATTTCAACGTCGCGCTGCTGAAGACCGTGGTCGAAGAGATTAGGGCCCCGATCGCCTGCAACCAGATCGAATTCCATGTGATGCTCGATCAGACCAAGGTGCGCCAATATCTGGCGGCGAAGTCGATCCCGCTGGTGGCCTATTGCCCGTTGGCGCAGGGCAAGGTCTCCTCCGACGAGACGCTGGCGGCGATCGGCCGCAAGCATGGCGCCAGCGCTGCGCAGGTGGCGCTGAAGTGGCTACTCGACCGGGATGGCGTTGCCGCGATTCCGAAGGCCTCGCGTCGTGAGAGCCAGCAGGCCAATCTCGACGCGCTGAAGCTGACCCTGGACGATGAGGACCGAAAAGCCATCACGGCACTGCCGAAAGACAGGCGCTGCGTGAATCCCGGCTTCGCGCCGGCCTGGGATTGATACAAAAAGAATGGCCCCTCGCGGGGCCATTCCTGTGTCGACCTTCAGTATTCGTGGCGGCGATGCTTAATGATGACAACCCTGTCGGCGTGGCGATGGTGCCAGCCTTCGTGCCAACCGCGGTCGCGATGTCCGCGGAATTCGGCCCGCGCGCCGAAGTGACGATGATCGCCGTTCCTGATCACGATGTCCTCAGCACTTGCAATCGATGGTGCCGCGACAGCGATCGCGCCAAGCGCGGCAAAAACGTATCCAAGCTTCCTCATGTTGTTCTCCTCGGTTGAGTGAGGACTAAACATCGCAGCCGTGGGGAACGTTCCCAAGGAACTGCAGGAGAATTCTGAACAGTTGTTAAGCAACGGCTGGAGGATGCTGCGCGTTACTCGATGATCGCCTGATACACCAAAGCATTGATCTTCTGGCGGTAGTGCCAGCGGATCGGGCCGGGCGCCGCGGAGAGATAAACCACCGCGAGTCCTTCCTTCGGATCGACCCACCAGTCGGTGCCGCTGGCGCCGGGCCAGGAGAACTGCCCGACCGATCCCATCATTCGCACAACGCCGGGCGTCGTGCGCACCGCAAGCCCGAGACCGAAACCATAGTCGGCGCGAGTCGGATCGGCGTTGCCGACGAGATTCCTGATGTTCGGGCCGAGCTGATCGGACAGCATGTAGTCGACTGTCTTACGGCCGAGCAGGCGGGCCTCGCCGGAGCGTCCGCCGTTCATCAGCATCATTGCAAAGCGCAGATAGTCGCTCGCGGTGGAAGCCGCGCAGCCGCCGCCGCATTCGAATTTGATCGGTTGCGTCAACTCCGGACTGCGAGCCTGCGGCTTGCCGGTGTCGGGATCGGCCGGCAACGGCTTTGCGTAGCGCGCCGCCTTATCCGGGGAAATCGAGAATCCGGTGTCGGTCATTCCAAGCGGCGTGAACAGATTGGCTTGCAGATATTGTCCGAGCGTTTGCTTGGTAATGCTTTCGATGGTGAGGCCGAGCACGTCGAGACCGAAGCCGTAATCCCACACGGTCGCGGGCTGATACAACAGCGGCAGCGATGCCAGTTTGTCCATGAACGCCGCACCGTCATAATCGCGTACCGCATCGCCGCTTCCGGCGGGATACATTTGGTGCACCAGCGTGTTGCCGCGGCCGCCGTAGATCAGGCCCGAGGTGTGGCGCATCAGATCCTGGATCGTGATCTGACGATTGGCTGGCACGGTGTCGGAAATCGGCTCACCTGCGTCGCGCACGGCGACGCGCATGCTGGCGAATTTCGGAAAATACTTGCTGAGCGGATCGTCGATCAGGATCTTGCCCTGCTCATACAGCATTAAGGCGCCGACCGCCGTCATCGGTTTGGTCATCGAGGCGATGTTGAAGATGGTGTCCGTGGTCATGGCGACGCCGGCCGCCTTGTCGCGCCAGCCATATGCATCGAGCGCTACCAGCTTCCCGTGCCGGGCGATGGCGATGACCGCTCCGGGAATACGTCCGGCCTCGATGTCAGCCTTCAGCGTCGCGCTGATCCGCCCCAGCCGCTCGCTGGAGAGGCCGACGTCTTCGGCCTTGGCGCGCGGCAAGGGGTCATCGGCGAACGCGGCGCCGGAAGCGAGCAGGCAAAGCGTGGTCGCGAGAATTCGAATGGCAGCCATGGATGTCTCCCGTTTGGGCTCTTCGGCCCTTGGTGTTTTGCGAACGAAAGACTAGGGCAACGCGTTGCGACAGGCTAGCGGCGTTTCTATTCGTTTTCATGGGGCTGACTGCGCACCGGCGCTTGTCATCGGCGGCTTGCGGAAGGCCAAACCTCGGCGCATCATCCATCTGATAAAAAATAAAATTCGGGGGGAGCCATGTCCGCATTGTCACGCCGCAATTTTCTCAGCCTCGCGGGATCGGCCGCTGCCACAACGCTATCGGGGCGCCTGACAAATTCGGCTCAGGCGGCGATGGGACCGAACGACAAGTTCGACCTCGTGATCAAGGGGGGCGACGTGCTCGATCCCAGCCAGTCGCTGCGGGGAAAACGCGACATCGGCATCCGCTGGGGCGTGGTCGAGGCGGTCGAGGCCGAGATTCCTGCCGCCCGTGCATTGAAGTCGATCGACGCCACGGGCAAGCTGGTCACGCCCGGCCTGATCGATCTGCATTGCCACGTCTACCCCTATGGCTCCGCGATCGGCATTCCTGCCGACGAGCTCGTGCAATTCCAGGGAACCACCACGGTGGTGTCGGCGGGCGACGCCGGCGTCAACAACCTCGCGGCGCTGCGCCGTTATATCGTGGCGCAGTCGCGCGCGCGAATTTTTGCATTCGTTCACATCGCCAATAACGGCCTGTCGGCATTCCCGGTGGCCGAACTCTACAACATCGACAACGCGCAGGTAGAGGCCTGCGCGATGGCGCTGGCGGAAAATCCGGATTTCCTGATCGGCGTGAAAGTGCGGATGTCGGAAAATGTGATCTTCAAGCACGGTCTGGAACCCTTGAAGCGCGCGATCCAGGCCTGCGAGATGTGCGGCTGGCCGGCGAAGATGATGGTGCATATCGGCGGCGTCGAGACCAAGGAGCTGATGTCTGCGATACTCGACCTGCTGCGGCCGGGCGATGTGTTGACACACGCCTATTCCGGCGCGCCGAATATCGCCGGCGCTTTCACCAACATCGTGCAGGACGGCAAGCTGTTGCCGGCCGCGCTCGCCGCCAAACAGCGCGGCGTGATCTTCGACGTCGGCCATGGCGGCGGCAGCTTTGACTTTACCGTGGCGGAAGTCGCGATCCCCGCCGGCTGCGCGCCGGACACGATCTCCTCCGACATCCACGTATTTTCAGGCAATTCGCCGGGCGTGCCGTATCTGCCCAACGTGATGAGCAAGTTCATGCTGATGGGGTTTTCGCTGGAGCAGGTAGTGACGATGACGACCACGGCGCCGGCGAAGATCATCAACCGCGCGCCAAAAATCGGCACGCTGCAGATCGGCGCGCCCGGCGACGTCGCGATCATGGAGCTGGTGGAGGGACCGGTATCGTTCCTCGATACCCGCAACAACAAGCGCGAGGGCAAGGCCTACCTGAAGCCGGTCCAGACCGTGATCAACGGCGTGCCGTTCGGCCGGCCGTACCAATCCCCGTTTGCGGTGAGGTGATGGGTACCGACGCGCGCGAATTCAAGTCCGGGCGCGCCGCTCCACATTCGCGCTTCTGGCAGGCACACCGAATTCCCTGCGGCACACCTCGGCAAGCACGGCGACGCCTTCGCGGATTTGCTCGTGGGATGGACTGGCGAAGCACAGCCGCAACCGGCTGCCCGCATGGGTCTTGTCGGTGGACCATTCCGGGCCCGGATTGATGGCGACGCCGGCGGCAAGTGCAGACTGATACAGTTTTAGCGTATCGACATTGTCGGGGAGTTTTACCCACAGGAAGATGCCGCCCTTGGGACCTTCGAATTCCGCAGCCGTTCCAAACTGCTCGTTGAGCGCTTCCATCAGCGTGTCGAGCTTGGCGCGGAGACCGCGCGTCAGCTTCGGCACGTGCGAAGTGAAATGCGGCACGCAATATTCCGCGAGCACCATCTGCTCGAGCGCGCCGGAGCCGGCATCGGTCTTCAGCGCCAGCATTCGCGACAGCATCTCCCATGGCGCGACGATGAAACCAACCCGCAACGCCGGCGCGATCGATTTGGAAAACGAGCCGATATGAATGCCGCCGCCATTATTGCTCATGGCGTAGAGCGCGGGCGGGCGCCTTCCGTCCCAGATCAGGTCGGCATAGCAATCGTCCTCGAAGATCGGCACGCCGTATTGTTGCGAGAGCTTCAGCAGTTCGGCGCGGCGCGCCTCAGGCATGATGGTGCCGGTCGGGTTCTGGACGGTCGGGATGGTGTAGATGTATTTCGGCGTGATGCCGCCACGCTTGAGGTCGGCGAGAACAGCCGCCAGCGCGTCCATCCGCATGCCCTCATGGTCGAGCGGAATGCCCAACACCTTGACGCCGAGCCGCGTCAGCCGGTTCAGCGCGCCCTGATATGTGTCCTGCTCGATGATGACGGTATCGCCACGGGCGAGCAGCGTCTGGTTGACCAGATCAAGCGCCTGCAGCGAGCCGGAGACGATTAAAATGTCGTCGGCGACGCAGTCGATGCCGGCATCGCGCTTAAGTTTCGTGGTGAGAAATTCGCGCAAGGGACGATAACCCTGAGGGCCGCTGGCAAGGCCGTAGGTGGCGAGCGTCTTGCCCTCGCGTTTGAGCACGGCGTTTACCGCTTCGATCAAACCCTCGACCGGAACCTGTTCGGGGTCGTTGTTGCCACCGACGAAGCTGTATTTTGCAAGCCCCGTCCACTTCGCCGCGGGCGCGGGCAATCCGGCAGGAAGTAGTGGTGTGAAGTCGAACGTTGCTGTGGTCATCAACGGCTCTCCCTTGTTCTTTATTGGTTCTGATCTTAGGTGATGTATCGGTTGACCACTCGTTGACGGCAAATGCTGCTGCGGAAAATCCCGCGGGCTGCGACCATGGCGATTGAGACCGGACCTCGTCAACGATTTTTGTGGTCTTGCCGTGCTCAAGACGGTCGCTCCACGACGCCCGTCGGCGGCGTTCCGCCTTGCGTAATGAGGCTGGCGCAGGCTCACGAGTCCGGCTAATGCTCCCAGCACAAAAGTGAGACCCTCAATGGCCGATCCGATCCAGGAAGTCCTGCATGCCTTCGCCCATGGTGAACTCGTCGTCGTCACCGATGACGACGATCGTGAAGGCGAGGGCGACCTGATCGTCGCGGCGTCGCTGTGCACCGCCGAGAAGATGGCGTTTATCATCCGTCACTCCTCGGGCATCGTCTGCGCGCCGATCACCACCGAAGATGCACGCCGGCTGCGGCTCGATCCGATGGTCGCGCACAACGAGTCCAGCCACACCACCGCCTTCACGGTCTCGATCGACTACAAGCCCGATGGCGGCACCGGGATTTCGGCGGACGAGCGCGCGTCCTGCTGCCGCGCGCTGGCCAACCCGAATGCCGGCGCGCACGATTTCGCGCGGCCCGGCCATGTGTTTCCGCTGATCGCGCGCGACGGCGGCGTGCTGTTGCGTTCAGGACACACCGAGGCAGCAGTCGATCTCTGCAAGCTGAGCGGGCTGCCGGCGGTCGGCGTCATCAGCGAATTGATGAACGACGACGGCACGGTCATGAAGGGCGAGCAGGTGGCGCGGTTCGCAGCCGCCCACAAGCTCAAGCACGTCACCATCGCCGACATGATCGCGTACCGCCAGGCGCGCGAGAAGCTGATCGAGCGGGTCGCGACCTTCACCACGGAGAGCCCGATCGGGCCGCTGCAGGGTTATGCCTATCGCTCGCCGTTCGATTCCATCGCGCATGTCGCGTTTGTCTACAATGGCATCGGCGACGGCAAGAACGTGCTCACCCGGTTTCACAAGCCGAATATCGTCAAGGACATCTTCACCGGGCCCAAACGCATGCAGGTCGTGCTCGAGCATTTCAAACAGGCCGGCAGCGGCGTGCTGGTTTACTTACGCGATGGCGCCGCCGGCGTTCCGGTTGCACCGCTCCCGGATGAGAAATCCGCGGAAGCCGACCGCAACAGGCAATGGCGCGAGGTCGGCGTCGGCGCCCAGATCCTGCGCGATCTCGGCGTCACCTCGATCCGTCATCTGACGTCGTCGGTGCACGACTACAAGGGACTGTCCGGCTTCGGCATCGAGATCGTCTCCAACGAACAGCTTGAAGGCGAAACTTCAAAGATTTAACCTGATGCGGTCGCGCTGGTATCCGCGACAATGATGCGAAAGGAATTCTCATGAGCGTGCGCCCTCAGACCAAGGACAAGCCGTCCCCGGCGAATTTCCAGTGGGACGATCCGTTCATGCTCGACGAGCAGCTCACCGAAGACGAGCGCATGATCCGCGACACCGCGCGCGCCTATGCGCAGGACAAGCTGCTGCCGCGCGTCACCAAGGCCTATCTGGAAGAGAAGGTCGATCGCGACATCTTCCACGAGATGGGCGAACTCGGGCTGATCGGCATCACCCTGCCGGAAGAATATGGCTGCGCCAATGCCAGCTACGTCGCCTATGGTCTGGTGGCGCGCGAGATCGAGCGCGTCGATTCCGGCTATCGCTCGATGAATTCGGTGCAGTCGTCACTGGTGATGCACCCGATCTATGCCTATGGCGACGAGAACCAGCGCAAGAAATATCTGCCTAAGCTCGCCACCGGCGAGTGGGTAGGCTGCTTCGGCCTGACCGAGCCGGATGCCGGTTCCGATCCCGGCGGCATGAAGACCCGCGCCGAGAAGGTGTCGGATGGTTACCGGCTGACCGGAACCAAGATGTGGATTTCCAACGCGCCGATCGCCGACGTATTCGTGGTGTGGGCGAAATCGGCCGAACATAACAACCATATCCGCGGCTTCATTCTCGAAAAGGGCATGAAGGGCCTCTCGGCGCCGAAGATCGGCGGCAAGCTCTCACTTCGCGCGTCGGTCACAGGCGAGGTCGTGATGGAAGGCGTGGTGGTGCCGGACAGCGCGCTGCTGCCCAACGTATCAGGCCTGAAGGGGCCGTTCGGCTGCCTCAACCGCGCCCGTTACGGCATTTCCTGGGGCGCGATGGGCGCAGCCGAAGACTGCATGCACCGCGCGCGGCAATACACGCTCGACCGCAAGCAGTTCAATCGTCCGCTGGCGGCGACGCAGCTGGTGCAGAAGAAGCTCGCGGACATGCAGACCGATATCGCGCTCGGTCTGCAGGCGTCGCTGCGCGTCGGCCGATTGATGGACGAGGGCAAGATGGCGCCTGAGATGATCTCCATCGTCAAGCGCAACAATTGCGGCAAGGCGCTCGACATCGCGCGCATGGCCCGCGACATGCACGGCGGCAACGGCATCCAGATCGAATATCACGTGATGCGCCACGCCGCGAACCTGGAAACCGTGAACACGTATGAAGGCACCCACGACGTCCACGCGCTGATCCTGGGGCGAGCCATCACCGGCATCCAGGCGTTTTCGTAAAGCCCACATCGTCATTCCAGGGCGATGCGAAGCATCGAAACCGGAATCTCGAGCCGCATCATTCCAACTCGTCCGGATCTGGCCCTTCGGGCCATCCCGGATGACGCTGAAGTAATAAATCCCCATGGCCGACAACGACGATATCCCGTTCAATCGCGACTTTCCGCTGAAGCCCGGCGTGGTGGATGAAGTCCGCCCCGGCGTGCGGCGGGTCCTCTGCAACAATCCGAGCCCCTTCACCTTCACGGGCACCGTGAGTTACGTCGTAGGTCAAGGCAAGGTCGCGATCATCGATCCCGGTCCCGACAATGAGGCCCACGCGGCGGCGCTGCTGGACGCCGTGCGCGGCGAGACCGTTACCCATATTCTGGTCACCCACACCCACCGCGACCACTCGCCGAACACGGCGCGGATCAAGGCTGCGACCGGCGCCACCGTTTATGCCGAGGGTTCGCATCGCGCGTCGCGGCCGCGCTACGAGAGCGAAAAAATCTCCTCGGAATCCGGCGCCGACCGCGACTTCAAGCCCGACATTGAAGTGCGCGACGGCGAGACCATCGAAGGTTCCGGCTGGGCACTGCAGGCGGTGGCGACGCCGGGCCACACTGCAAATCATCTGGCGTTCGCATGGCAGAATCGAAAAGCGCTTTTCGTGGGCGATCATGTGATGGGCTGGTCGACGTCGATCGTAGCGCCGCCGGACGGATCGATGATCGACTACATGGCCTCGCTCGAAAGGCTGACGCAGCGCGAGGAGGATTTGTATTTTTCGGGCCACGGACCGGAAATCCCGGAAGGACCGCGCTACGTGCGCTTCCTGATCCGGCACCGTCAGGCACGTGAAGCCTCGATCCTGCATCGCCTTGCGAAAGGCGCAGCGGATATTCCCACCATGGTGCGCGCGATCTATATCGGCATCGACCCGCGCCTGACGGGCGCGGCCGGCTATTCGGTGCTGGCGCATCTGGAGGATCTGGTCGCGCGCGGGATCGTGGCGACCGACGGCGACCCGGTGATCGGCGGGACGTATCGTTTGGCGGCGGCCTAGGTTTGTCATTCACGGGGCACGCGCCTTCGCGTGAACCCGAAATCTCGAGATTCCGGGTTCGTGCTTCGCACGCCCCGGAATGACGAATGTGAAAACTACTTCTTCACGACCTTGGGCTGAACCTTGACCGGCGCCTGCGGCTTCTTCACCACCGGCTTGGCGTTGTCGACGGCGTTGTTGATGTCGTCGATCAGCTTGGTGATGCGCGCGGCGTTGCTGCCGAGATCGCTTTCGAAATAGCGGGACGACGAGCGGATATCGACCCGCGATCCCTCGCCGTCGGGCGTGACGCGGATCGACACGTCCTCGCGGAATCCCATGATCGGCGTTCGCGCTACCGCCTCGATGCGGCCGATGCGGCGCGGCGGCTGCGGGGCGCGCTCGTCGATCACA
>DASXJV010000058.1:0-2135 GCA_036497205.1 Bradyrhizobium sp. | reverse complement strand
CAGCAGCACCGCGAACGGCTCGTTGCCGACAATGTCACGCGCACACCAGACCGCGTGGCCCAGGCCGAGCGGCGCCTGCTGGCGGGTGAAGCTGACGGCGCCGGCCTCGGGCTGGCCGCGCGCCAGAATCTCCTGCTCGGCTTTCTTGCCGCGCTCGGCCAGCGTGGTGTCGAGCTCGAACATGCGGTCGAAATGGTCCTCGATCACGCCCTTGTTGCGGCCGGTGACGAAGACGAAGTGCTCGATTCCGGCTTCCTTGGCCTCGTCGACGACGTACTGGATCAGCGGCCTGTCGACGATGGTCAGCATTTCCTTCGGCATCGCCTTGGTGGCGGGCAAAACGCGGGTGCCGAGGCCGGCGACGGGGAAGACGGCTTTGCGGATTTTCATGGGGTCTGGTCGGGGTGGGAAAATCAGGTGGTTGTTGGTAGCCGGTTTTGCGGCAGCCCACAAAGGTAGTCCGTGGCGGGCTAACGCGAAAACTTCGAATTTGTTAAACTTCTGGAAACCGCGGACGGGCCTCCTGAATGCCTGAATTCCGGGGCAACGGGACTAGTGCCGCCGATCTGAAGTCCCTGACTCACTCGCGGCAAAATCGGGTTCAGGGACTTCAGATCGAAAGCGGCACTAGAATCATGGATTTGCTAGTGCCCATAACTTTCCGAAGTCCGCGAAAAGGTATTGCAGCGATGGCGCGCGGACTTCGGAAAGTGGGCACGAGTATGACAAGGGAACCAATGGCAAGGCCACTGATCGCTGCGGCGCTGCTGCTGGCGGCCGCGCTTTTGGCCACCCCTGCCCTTGCGCAATCCTCCGGCAACGGCCTGTCCAATTTGCTCGGCGGCATCTTCTCCGGCCCGAAATCCGATGCACCGATGCAGCAGCCGCAGGCTGCGCCCGGCGCGACCGGCGTGCTTCCCTGGAGCGGCGAGGATGGCGCATCCGGCCATCCCCTGATGACGGCAAGTGCGATCCGGCAGGCGGCCGCGAATTTTGACGATTGCGTTGCCGGCATGTGGCCCGATGCCGCACGCCGCGGCATCAGCGAGGACAATTTCCGCCGCTTCACCACGGGGCTCGCGCCCGACCTGCGCCTCATGGACCTGATGGATGCGCAGCCGGAGTTCACCAAGTCGATCTGGGACTATCTCGACATCCTCGTGAACGACAACCGCCTCGCCAAGGGCAAGGAAATCCTCACCAAATACAAGGCGCAGTTCGACGCCACCGAGAAGGCCTACGGCGTCGACCGCTTTATTGTCGCCGCGATCTGGGGCATCGAGTCGAACTATTCGACGCAGATGGGCGACCGGAACGTCGTGAATTCGACGGCGACGCTGGCCTGCGTCGGCCGGCGGCAAGGCTATTTCAAGGATGAATTCCTCACCGCGCTGGAGATCCTCAATCGCGGCGATCTGCGCCCCGAACAGATGCGCGGCTCCTGGGCCGGCGCGTTCGGGCCGACGCAATTCATGCCGACGGCGTTCAAGCGCTATGCGGTCGACGCCGACGGCGATGGCCGCCGCGACGTGGTCGACGATCCCGCCGACCTGATCGCATCGACCGCGAACAATCTGAAGAAGGACGGCTGGCAGACCGGCCAGAGCTGGGGCTACGAGGTCTCGGTGCCGAAAGGCTTCAACTACATGCTGGCCGATCGCGCGAAGCCGATGACGTTCGCGCAATGGCAGCATCTCGGCGTGGTGCGCGCCAACAACCAGCCGTTCCCACATCCCAACGACAAGGCTTACCTGCTGGCGCCGGCCGGCGCCGAAGGACCGGGCTTTCTGATGATGCAGAATTTTCGCGTCATCATGAAATACAACCCAGCCGAGGCCTATGCGCTCGCCATCGGCCACTTCGCCGATCGCCTGCGCGGCGGCCAACCCTTCGTGCAGCCCTGGCCGCGGCAGGAGCGCGAACTGACCCGGGCGGAGCGGCTGGAGCTGCAGCAATTGCTGGCCCAGCGCGGCTTCTACCGCGGCACGCCGGATGGCCAGTTCGGCGGCGAGACCAGGCAGGCGCTGCGCAGCTTCCAGGCCTCGATCGGCGCACCTGCCGACGGATTCGCCACCGCGACCATGCTGGAACAGCTCCGGGGCCGCTAGAGGCCACGGTTTTCCCCCGAAAGTAAC
>DASXJV010000057.1:0-4988 GCA_036497205.1 Bradyrhizobium sp. | reverse complement strand
TAACTCGAAACCATCGCGCGGATCCGCCGCGAGAGATTATCGAGATCGAACGGCTTGGTGATCATTTCCATGCCCGGCTGCAGAAAGCCGTCGGCGATGGCGGCGCTCTCGGCGTAGCCGGTGATGAAAAGAATCTTCAGGCCGGGCCTGGTTTCCCGCGCCTGATCGGCGAGTTGGCGGCCGTTCATGCCGGGCAATCCGACGTCGGTGATCAGCAAATCGATCCGCTCATTCGCACGCAGGATTCGCAAACCTGACGGTCCATCGATGGCTTCGAGTGTCCGGTAACCGTCCTCGTGCAGCATCTCCAGGATGACCCCGCGCACCACCGCCTCATCCTCGACCACCAGTACGGTCTCACCGGTGGCGGCATGTTCGGCCGCCTTGGCGGCTGACGCATGCGGAGCTGTGATGTCGCCATGATGACGCGGCAAATAAAGCTTGACCGATGTCCCAAGCCCTATCTTGCTGTCGATCGTCGCATGGCCGTTCGACTGCCGCGCAAATCCATAGATCATCGAGAGCCCAAGTCCGGTGCCTTGCCCGATCGGCTTGGTGGTAAAAAACGGATCGAAGGCGCGCGCCGCCACCTCCGTGCTCATGCCCACGCCGGTGTCGATGACACCGATGCAGATATAATCGCCGGGCAAAAGCGCCGGGGTGTCCGCGGTCACGCTGTCGAAGCGCGCGTTCGCGGTGGCGATGGTGAGCTTGCCGCCATCCGGCATGGCGTCACGCGCGTTGATGGCGAGATTGAGCAGCGCGCTTTCCAATTGGTTGGGGTCGCAGAGCGTGCACCACAGATCGTCCGACGCGACGATTTCAAGTTCGATGGTCTCGCCGATCGTCCTGCGCAGGAGATCCTCCAGCGACACCACGAGCTGATTGGCATCGACGCTTTTCGGGATCAGCGGCTGTCGCCGCGCAAAGGCCAGCAAGCGATGGGTGAGCGCCGCAGCGCGGTTCGCCGACGTCATCGCCGCGCTGATGTAGCGCGCGACGTTATCGGTTCGTCCCTTATTAAGACGGGTCTGCAACAGATCCAGTGATCCCACAATTCCGGTCAGCAGATTGTTGAAGTCGTGCGCGATGCCGCCGGTCAATTGCCCCACCGCTTCCATCTTCTGGGACTGAAGTAATGCTTCCTCGGTGGCTTTCAGCCGTTCAGCCGCGGCCTTCTCCGCGGTCACGTCGCGCGCAACCGCATAAATGTGATCCTGGTCCGGTACGCCGGTCCACGACAACCAGCGGTACGATCCGTCCTTGTGCCGAAAGCGGCCTTCGAACCTGACGGTCAGGTTGCCCTGGATCAGATTGTTCACGTCCGCGCGGGTCAGTCCGCCGTCGCCGGGATGCTCAAGCCATTCCGAAGTCCGGTTCAGCAATTCGGCCTCGCTCCAGCCGAGAGTTTTGGTCCAGGCCGGGTTGACCGTTCGCCAGACGCCGTTGCGATCCGCGACCACTAGAAGATCCTGTGACACGTTCCAGATCCGATCGCGCTCCCGGGTCTTTTCCTCGACGCGCTGCGCCAGCGTCGCATTCAGTTCAGCGAGCTGGTCCGCAAGCTTGCGGAACCGCTCTTCGCTTTGCCGCAGCGCCAAGTCCGCCACGATCTGCTCGGTGACATCCGTGTGGGCGCCGACCAGGCGTACGGCTCGCCCCTGCTCATCGCGCTCGATCGTGCATTTGACCGAAATCCAGCGCGTCTCGCCGTCACACGGGCGAATAATCCGGTATTGCGCGATGTAGTCGAGCACCTTGCCCGCGATGGCGTCGCGAAATTTTTTTTCGGCGGCTTCCCTATCCTCGGGATGGATGCGCCGGACCCAGTCCTCGTGGGACTCGTTCGCCGCATCCGGCGACAGCCCGTGAATCAGCAAATACTCCGGCGACCGGCGATTGCGGAAACCGGTTCTCAAATCGACCTCGAGGCCGCCGATCCGGCCGATCTGTTGCACGCGCGCGAGTTCGGCCTCGCGTTCCCGTAACGCGACGGCAGCAAGATAGTCCTTGGTCACGTCGCGGCAAACCACGAGCACGCCGCCGATGCCGTTGTCATCGTCAATCGGGCTGAAGCCGTAGGTCCAGTAGACCTGCTCCAGCTTGCCGTGACGCGTGACCGGAATGAGCTGGTTCTCATGCCAGGTCGCGCCTCCGCCGTTCATCACCTGCTCGATCTGGGGACCGATGATGTCCCAGATTTCAGCCCAGCACTCCCGTCCGCCCTGTCCAAGCGCGCTCGGGTGGCGCTCGGGTCCCATAGTCTGGCGATAGGCGTCGTTATAGAATTGAATGAGCCCCTCGCCCCACCAGATGAACATCGGGTGATTGGTGTTCAGCAAGATGCGCACCGCGGTCCGCAAACTTTGCGGCCAGGTCGGCGGGGGGCCCAGCGGACTTGCCGACCAGTCGTAGGCCCGCGTCAACGCGCCCATCTCCCCGCCGCCGGCGAGAAAATCCGCAGAAGTCGGTCTGTTGATCTTTAGCATCAGGGGAATGATCGGTGGCCAGTCCGCCCAAGATTAACAGCCGGAACTTAACCGCCTGTCACAGCCCCTTAAAACTCCCGGCCCGGCCACTTGGTTCCAATATATATTCGTGGCGGAGCGAAACAGACGGTCCTTGCGCGGCAGCCGCCGTTAACCATCGCGCCGCAATGCTGCGGCTTACATTCATGCCGCAGGCACTGCTATTTCATGAGGCCCGCGGCCGTAAGCGCGCGCGTGATGACGTTGCCGACGTCGATCGCGCGACGTCGCGATTGACGGGGCTGCACGAGACGGCGATTGAGTGTCGTCCGCGGCCAGAGCACCGCGGCGAGATCCGGCGCGGGCGCCGGAGAGATCACCGGAATTATATTCGCGACTTTCTTGGAAGGCTTGGTTGAAGCCACCTTCGGCGGACGAATCCATTCCGTCAGCCCGAAGAAATTTGCAATGTGATATGAGGACGAGATTCCCGCCTCGATCAGGAACGCGCCTTGCGCGCCATATCGCTCGTCGTTGTCAGCAGTACCCAGCGGGGTTCCGTGCGCCATATCGGTGATGGTGTAGGATTCGACGATGGTTTCGCCATCCGCATTCCACCAAGTCTGGCGCGGATAGCCGTCGACTGTCGCTTCCGACATCGGTGCCGAAGGCAGATGATGCACGTCGAGCCACTGCTTGACGATCTCATTGGCGTTCGCGGGATTGACCGTGCGATCGGCGCTGCCATGCCACACCGAGAGTTTCGGCCAAGGGCCAGTGTGACTCGAAGCGTTGCGCACCAGATCTCCCAATTCGCCGGCCGGGCGGGACGGCGACTGGAACATCCCGTTGAACGCTTCCCGCATATTGGTCGCAACGCCGAACGGCAAGCCAGCGATGATTGCGCCGCCCGCGAACACTTCGGGATAGGTCGCAAGCATGACCGACGTCATGGCGCCGCCAGCGGAAAGCCCGGTGACGAATATGCGATGCGGATCGATGCCGAAATCGCCAACCATCCGCGCAATCATCTGCCTGATCGAACAGGCTTCGCCGCTGTCGCGCGCGGTGTCTTCCGGATTGAACCAGTTGAAGCACCCGTTGGCGTTATTGCACGGCCGCTGCTGGGGCATCAGCAACGCGAAACCATAGCGTTTCGCTAGCGTGGACCAGCCGGCGCCCAAATCGTAGCCGGAGGCGGTCTGGCCGCATCCGTGCAAAACGACGACCAGGGCGGGTGCCTGCTGAAGGTTGTCAGGTACAAACGAGAACATTCCGAGTCCACCCGGATTGGATCCGAATCCGGTGGTCTCAATAAGGGGGCTGCGAGAGCCTGGGCTCAGATTTCGCCCATAATCCCCAAAGCCGTTGATTCCGTTTAGCTTTGGCAGAAGTCGCAGGAATTCGACATTTTTGGCAAGGGACACCGGCAGCTCCTTGGCGAGAGACTTCGTCTAACGCTATCAAGTACAGATAGTTGCTGCACTGCAAAATAAAAAGACTGTATGCTGTCAGTCCCCAGAATTGCGACTGTCAATCTTAATTGACTCCACATAGCCACCGCCGCATCCACGGCAAAAACGCGGCACAGGTCACAATCGGCAGCGCAAACAGCGCCGACGACGTGAACAGCGCCAGCCGCGCCGAAAACGCCGCGGTTCAGCCAAACGACTGCCCGGACGCCAACCCACCAAGCCTGCCAGTAATGGCGAAAAATTGCGCCACGGTTTCCTCGATAATTTGCTGTGCCGACTTGACCGCGTCGATCAGGCCCGCCGATTGTCCGGCGAGCGCCGGGGCGGCTTCCATGTCGCCGTGGAAATAGACCGCTCGAATGCCCTTTAGCGCATCCGGCGCCATCAGGCCATCGTCATGGATCGCCTTGCTCCGTTCCGATTTCAGCGCGCGGATGCACGGCGTCGATCTCTTGTTGAGCACCAGCGTGCCGGTTTCTTTCGCGTCGACGATCGCGCTCTTGTAATTGGCGTGCACCGGACTCTCGGTGCAGCTCACAAAGCGCGTGCCCATCTGGATGCCCTCGGCGCCGAGCGCAAACGCCGCCGCCATGCCGCGCCCGTCGCAGATGCCGCCGGCGGCGATCATCGGCACGTCGGTGCGCGCGCGGATGCCCTGCAGCAGCACCAACGTCGAGACTTCTTCGGGATTCTTGAAGCCGCCGCCCTCGGCGCCCTCTACCACGAGGCCGTCGACGCCGGCCTCGACGCATTTCATCGCGGTCTCCACCGTCGGCACCGCGTGATAGACGATGATGCCCGCCCCCTTTAGCGGCGCGATGAATTTCGCAGGACTGCCCGCGGACGTGGTGACGAATTTGACGCCGGAGTTGCAAACAAATTTCAGCATCGCATCGTCGCGCAGGAACCGGATCGGCAGGTTGACGCCGAATGGCAGGTTCAACGCTTTCATCTTGCCGATTTCGGCCTGACAGGCTTCGGTTTCACCCGACGAGGTCTCGATGATGCCGAGACCGCCGGCGCGTGACACCGCGGAGGCGAGTTG
>DASXJV010000056.1:0-6652 GCA_036497205.1 Bradyrhizobium sp. | reverse complement strand
TTGCTTCGTCGCTTCCGCCTTCGCTAGTTGAGCTACGGCGGACAGGTCGCTCCTCGCAAATGACGGTGGACAGCCGGACCGATCTCTAGCGATCAATTGTTAAACCTGAAATGCATGACGTCGCCGTCGGCGACAACATATTCCTTGCCTTCCAGCCGCAACTTGCCGGCGTCGCGGGCGCCCGCCTCGCCGCCGAGCGCAACGTAATCGGCGTAGGCAATGGTTTCGGCGCGGATAAAGCCCTTTTCGAAATCGGTATGAATGACACCGGCGGCGGCGGGCGCCTTGGTGCCACGGTGGATGGTCCAGGCCCGTGCCTCCTTCGGGCCGACCGTGAAATAGGTGATGAGGTCGAGCAACTGATATCCGGCGCGGATCAGGCGATCGAGGCCGGCTTCCTCCAGGCTGAGCGTGTCGAGAAACTCGGTGCGTTCCTGGCGTGACAGCGTCGCAATCTCCGATTCGATCTTGGCGGAGATCACCACCGCAACCGCGCCTTCCTCTTCGGCGCGCACCGCAACGGCTGTCGAAAAATCATTGCCCTTGGCGGCGGAGGCTTCCTCGACATTGCAGACGTAAAGCACCGGCTTGGAGGTGAGCAGGCCGAGCATGCCGAAGGCGCGTTCTTCCTCAGGCTTGCGCTCGAGAAACCGCGCCGGCTTGCCCTCACGCAACAACACCAGCGCGCGGTTAACGAGGTCGAGCTGCTCCTTGGCGTCCTTGTCGTTGCCCTTGGCCTTCTTGGTCAGATTGTCGACGCGCTTTTCCAGGCTGTCGAGATCGGCCAGCATCAGTTCGGTTTCGATGGTCTCGATATCCGCCAGGGGCGCGATCTTGCCTTCGACATGGGTGATGTCGGAATCCTCAAAGCAGCGCACCACATGCGCGACCGCATCGACCTCGCGGATGGTGGCAAGAAACTGGTTGCCGAGGCCCTCGCCCTTTGACGCGCCACGCACCAGGCCGGCGATATCGACGAAGGTCAGCCGCGTCGGAATGATCTGGCCGGATTTGGCGATCTCGGCAAGCTTGTCGAGCCGCGGATCGGGCACCGCGACCTCACCGACATTCGGCTCGATTGTGCAGAACGGATAATTCGCCGCCTGCGCCGCCGCCGTCTCCGTCAGCGCATTGAACAGCGTCGACTTGCCGACATTGGGCAATCCGACGATACCGCATTTGAATCCCATGATGTGTCCTGGTCCTTCGCGCGCACCGCAGCGAGTGAGTTATTTCAGATCGTCACACGCGGGGAAAAGGCGCGAAGCGCCGTCTTCCCGCCTAATCACCCGCGCCTTCATCTTCCTTGAAAGATGGGTCGCCGGATCAAGTCCGGCGATGGCAGAGCACTTATTGGTCGCCTTCTTCGCCCTTTTCGAAAAATCCCTTGGCCTCCATCGCCAGATGCACCTTGTTCTGGAACGTCGAATCGCGACCGGTCGCGAGCAGGCCGGCGTTATCGGCAATGGCTTGGCGCAGCGCCTCGACCCAGGGACGATCATCCTTAGCGAAATCGGATAGCACATAGCTGTGCACCAGTTCCTTGACACCGGGGTGACCGATCCCGAGCCGCACGCGGCGATAGTCGTTGCCGATATGCGAGGAGATCGAGCGCAGGCCGTTGTGGCCGGCAATGCCGCCGCCGATTTTGACGCGCACCTTGGCCGGCGGCAGCTCGAGTTCATCCTGAAACACGGTGATGTCGCCTGCCGCGAGCTTGAAGAAATTCGCAGCCTCCTGAACCGCGCGTCCCGACTCGTTCATGAAGGTCGAAGGGCGGAGCAGGATCACCCGCTCATGATCGAGCGTGCCTTCCGCGGTCTCGCCCTGAAAGCGGCGGCGCCATGGTGCGAAACCATGATGCCGCGCAATTTCATCGACAACTGTGAACCCTATATTGTGCCGGTTATGGGCGTACTTCGCGCCGGGATTGCCGAGACCAACAAAGAGTCGCATGACGCGGCATCCCGCGCCCGGTTACTTCTTCTTGTCGCCACCGCCAGCAGGCGCTTTGGCGCCGGCCGCAGGCGCCTTGGCACCCGCCGCGGGAGCCGCGCCAGCCGCAGGCGCAGCGGCGGCGCCAGCCGCCGGAGCCGCACCCGGTGCAGCCGCAGCACTGGGCCCGCCAGCCGCGGCGGCCGCAGCCGCCTTGATTTCTTCGGCGTAGCCGGACGGCGGCACGATGGTCACCAAAGTCACGTCTTCGCGCGACAGCGACTTCACGCCCGGTGGAAGCTTGATATCGGACAGATGCAGCGAGTAGCTGATTTCCAGACCGCCGACGTCGGCCTCGATATATTGCGGAATGTTATCGACCGAACATTCCAGATCGATGGTGTGGGTGACAATGTTGACGGTGCCGCCGCGCTTCACGCCCGGCGCACTTTCCGCGTTCTGGATGCGCAGGGGAACGCTGACGCGGATGGTTGCGCCTTCGCCCAGCCGCATGAAATCCACGTGGAGCGGAAAATCGCGCACCGGATCGAGATGGAAGTCGCGTGGAATCACGCGGTGCTTCTTGCCCTCAAGATCGATGTCGTAAATCGTGGTGAGAAACCGGCCGGCCAGAATGCGCTGGCGCAGCTCGGCATCGTCGACCGAAATGGTCACGGGGGGCTGGTTGTTGCCATAGATCACTCCGGGCACTCTCCCGGCACGACGCTCTGCCCGTGCGGCCCCCTTGCCGCCTGCCGGACGTGCGGTCGCCTTCAATTCCTTGACGGTCGCCATCTGCTTAAGTCCTTGTTTTCTAAAAGTTAAAGGCCGCGTCGCGGCCCGTTCGCGGTCCACAGCAAGCCTCCAGGGGTGCGGGGGCTGCGGACGTGGCGGCGTTCTAGCCCCAAAGGCCGGAAATGACAAGGAAATGCAGGGATTTTTCTGCCGGTTTTGGGGCGACGCCCCGCCGCTCGTCATTGCCGGGCTTCGACGCGGCCACCTTCTTCGCAAGGCTCTTTCGAAGAAAGATGGATGCCGGGATCAAGTCCGGGCATCACACAGAATGCGCTGGGGCCTCACCCATCCGTCTTCAGGCTGCCGTTATCCGGCGCCGTCGGCGAAGCGCCGAGCTTGGCTTCCAGCACGGCGATGCGCGCCTTCAGCGCCTCGTTTTCCTCGCGAGCCAGCCGCGCCATGTCCTTGACCACCTCGAACTCCTCGCGCTTGACGACGTCGAGGTCGCGCAGGATTTTTTCCGCCTGATTGCGGACCACCGTATCGACCTCGCGCTTGACGCCCTGGGCGGCGCCCGCGGCATCGTTCATCAGACGCCCGATTTCGTCGAAAAACCGATTGCTGGTCTGGGTCATCTCAAAAATCTCCGGTCGGCCGCGAACTGTCAGGTCAACCAGACAATGGCGATCCTGAAGGTGCGGTTCAAGGCCGGTGTTGTCCCCTCAAAGGACAGTCGCCTTGTCATGATCCGGTTTCCTTGCAATCGTATCGACCGTCGAGCCAAGAAGCCGAGAAACCAGAAACGAAAACCAACCCCATGATCGACCAGCAGATCGAAATCCCCACCAAGGACGGCCACGTCACCACCTTCATCAGCCATCCCGAGCGCGACGGCCCGCATCCCGTCATCATCTTTTACATGGATGCGCCGGCTATCCGCGAGGAACTGCGCGACATGGCCCGCCGGCTGGCGACGTCTGGTTATTACGTGATGCTGCCGAACCTCTATTACCGCTCAGGGGTCATGGAGCTTGGGCCGTTACCTGCCGACCCGGAAGCGCCCGAGCGCAAGCGCATGTTCCAGCTGATGGCCTCCATCAACATTCCCTTGGTGATGGAGGACACAAGCGCCCTGCTCGCCTATGCCGACGGCCAGCCCGCCGCGCGGACGGACATTGTCGGTTCCGTTGGGTACTGCATGAGCGGGCGCTATGCGATCAACGCGGCGACGCATTTTCCGGGGCGCGTCAAGGCCGCGGCATCAATCTACGGAACGCATCTGGCCACCGACCAGCCCGACAGTCCGCATCTTGCTGGGCGAAAGACCAAAGCCGAACTCTATTTCGGCTGCGCTGAAACCGACATTTATGCGCCGATGGAGATCATCGAAAAAGTAAAGCAGGGAATGAAGGACGACGGCGCCAATGCCGAGGTCGAGATTTATCCCGGAACCCATCACGGCTTCGCGTTTCCGAAGCGGCCGGTTTATGATCGTGACGCGGCCGAGCGGCATTGGGAACGGCTGCTGGCACTCTATCGCCGCAACCTCTCGTCATAAGGCAGCTGGAAATGAGATTGCTCGCTTTTTCTGACATCCACAACAATCTGGTGGCTGTCCGAAAATTGCGGACGATTGAGAAAAATTCCTTCGACGCGATCATTGTTGCCGGCGATATCGGCAACGAAAGCGCCGCCGATTTCTTTAGGATTGTCGCGACATTCAAATGTCCAGTGCTTTACGTGTATGGGAATTGGGATCATGAACTGGGCTACGAGACCAGCTTTGGGCGTTACTGTCATCTCATTCATTCGAACGTGATGACGATCGGCGATATCAGTTTCACCGGTTTCAGTGGGTGTCCGACAAATTGGGGAAGAAATCCAATCGCTCGAAAACTTCAATCGGCTGAAGATGAAATTCTCAAACTGAACAGGAAGAGGGTTGGCGAAGCGGTCAGAAAGGCCAAGATTGATCCTCGCAAATGCGTGGTCATAACCCACCAACGCCTCACTCGATTGAGTGTAGAGATTCCCGGTGTACTTCTCCATGTTTTCGGTCACTTGCATAGGTTCTCCGAAACAACCGTCAAAGATACAAGATATATCAATGTCGCAGCACTTGATCGTCCCGTTTCCGCACGACCTCGCGCCAAGGAAAAATGGCTAAAGGAGGATTGTCGCAATTTCAACGCAGGCAACTACGTGAAGATCGAGATCAACTCTTCTCAGGAAATAAAGACACGGTGCGTAAATTTCGTAGATGAGTATCCGAACTGGGTTCCACTGGAAGACCGCAGGTACAATGGAATCGATTGGATTCCGGAAGAGTCCAAATGGACGAACGCTTCGGACCCACCGCTACGCCGAAGCGAAGTAGTGCGGCGAAGCACAAACATAACTATCCCACATGCAATCGCGTGACTATTGCCAATGCCCTTGCTTACCATCGCCTTTCCGGTCTTCGATCCCATCGCCATTGCCATTGGGCCGATCGCGATCCGCTGGTATGCGCTGGCCTATATCGGCGGCATCGTATTGGGGTGGATTTACGCGCGCGCGCTGATCAAAAATACGAAGCTATGGGGCGGGCCGGCGCCGATCACGCTGCCGCAACTCGACGATTTCATCCTGTGGGTTACGGTCGGCATCATCCTCGGCGGCCGCGTCGGCTACGTGCTGTTCTACAATCTCCCGTTCTTCATCCAGCATCCCGCTGAGATTTTTGAGCTGTGGAAGGGCGGCATGTCGTTCCATGGCGGCTTTTTGGGCTGCGTGGCCGCGGTGATATTGTTCTGCCGCAAGCACGATCTTCCGATCCTGTCGCTCGGCGATATCACCACCGGGGTCGGCCCGATCGGGCTGTTTCTCGGACGGCTCGCCAACTTCATCAACAGCGAGCTGTGGGGCCGGCCGGCGGACGCGAGCGTGCCCTGGGCGATGGTGTTTCCCAATGGCGGACCGCTGCCGCGCCATCCCAGCCAGCTTTACGAGGCGGCGATCGAGGGAATCGTGCTGTTTGCGATTCTGGCCGTGATGATTCGCCTCGGCGCCTTGAAGCGGCCGGGCCTGATCCTCGGCAGCTTCATCGCGATTTATGGTATTGCGCGTATCATCGGCGAGTTCTTCCGCGAGCCCGACCCGCAGCTCGGATTTTTGTGGGGCGGGCTGACCATGGGTATGCTGCTGTCGGTGCCGATGATCATCGCAGGAGCGGTCATTATTGTGGTGGCATGGCGCCGCAAGCTACCGAATCCCGTCTAGCGCGTTTTCAAGCGAAGTGGAGACCGGTTCGCGTTAAGAAAACGCGTCAAATCAAGAATCTAGAGCCCTGTTCCGATTCAATCGAAACGGAAAAGGTTCTAATGTCCCGAATCCGAAGTTCGCACTAACCTTGCGGTGCGCTCTGTGGCGAACCTCGGATTCGGGAAGACACTAGAAATCTATTATTCTAGTGTGGTTTCGGTTCAGAAGTTCTCTTGATGGAGTCGTAGCGCTAATGAAGAGAACTTCTGAACCGAAACCACACCTGGGCAGGCCGTGACCGAGTATTCGCCGCTCCAGTCCGAGCTCAAGAAGCTGATCAAGTCGTCCGGGCCGATGCCGGTCTGGCGTTACATGGAGCTGTGCCTGACGCATCCCAAACACGGCTACTATGTTTCGCGCGATCCGCTGGGACGCGAGGGCGATTTCACCACCGCGCCCGAAGTAAGCCAGATGTTCGGCGAATTGCTGGGGTTGTGGGCGGCGTCGGTATGGAAGGCGATCGGTTCGCCGTCCCTGCTGAGGCTGATCGAACTCGGACCCGGCCGCGGCACCATGATGGCGGATGCGCTGCGCGCGCTACGGGTGGTGCCGCCGCTCTATGAGTCGCTCAGCATCCATCTCGTCGAGATCAATCCGGTGCTGCGCGAGAAGCAGAAGGCGATGCTGTCGGGCGTGCGCAACATTGTCTGGCACGACAGCATCGACGAGGTGCCCGACG